>CALCTI010000030.1 GCA_937894105.1 uncultured cyanobacterium | reverse complement strand
CCTATTGGGCATTGAAGCGATCGCCCCACCCAGATTAGCCGCCGATAGAAACTATTTACGAAGAGTCCCAATTGTGAACGGCAGGTGTTCCATGGGGAGCCCAAAAATTGAGTGCGAATAATCAAAACTGGATTTTTAAGTGTGAATTTATGAGGGGCGATTGTGAAAACTGCCGCGAAAATTGTGGGGCTTGTGAAGGGGCATTCAACTTTAAAGAAGAGAGAGAGGTAATTGGCGATAGATTGAGGTGATTGGCGGTAAATTATCGATACCCATCAGCAAGATTTACTAGCCGTTGGGCTTGTATTTGGAACAACCGGTAACGGTCCTCCACCGCCTAGATGCTCGGGTCAAGCTGGGATGGCTACTAGCGTTTTTAATTGTGCCAATTCTGGCTAACGCGCCATTTCGACTGGCAATGGCGGCGCTGCTGGTGGTGATCACCTTGGTAATTCAGATTCCGCTGCGGGTATGGAAGAACCAGATGGGCTGGCTGTTGACGGTCACCTTTTTTGTGTGCCTCATCACCGTCTTCGCCCCCGACGGCTACGGTACCTCCTACGATCCGCCCCAACCCCGCGATGAATTAACCCTAACCACGCCGCCGCCGAACATTACTCGGGAGAATTTAAGCCCACCTAAGCCAGGACTTTGGGATTGGCTGCCGAATTCAAATCAGCAAGGTTCAGACCCGCAAAATTCAGAGCAACAAAATTCAGAGCAACAAAATTCAGACTCGCCAAATAGCGCAGAAGAAACATCAGCAATTCTCACTATCAAAGCCCCGGAAACTGATTATAAATACATCCTTTTTCAGCGCGGTCCGTTAAGGGTTTCCCGGCGATCGTTCAGCCTAGCGTTACGTCTCAGCGCATTGATTTTTATTTTGATTTACAGCACAACGCTGTATTTACTAGTAACTGCGCCTGAAGAAATCACGGCGGCGATCGATAGCTTGATGGGACCCTTACGTCGATTTAATTTACCCGTTACCGAGATTGCATTAACCCTTACCCTATCCCTTCGGTTTATTCCGCTGGTATTAGAAGAAGTGAATAACTTAGTGAGATCAGTGCGCGCCCGTGCAATTAATTGGAAAAAAATAGGGATGAGAGGAACGGTTTTGATTTGGATGACCTTGGCAGAGCGACTGCTGGAAAACCTATTAATGCGGGCGGACCAGATGTCTACAGCCATGAAAGCCCGAGGTTTCCATTCTCCCCAGGAGCATCAAATGTTGCTGTATGCGCCAAAACTACGTCGTCCTGACTGGCTAGCCCTGACGAGTTTGGGCATAGTCGTGGTCGTTCGACTAACGTGGGGCTGGCAAAAACTTTAAGCACTGGGCTAATTCGTCGCGGGCTCTATTGCTGAGTTGCCGTTGAATAAATAACCGCTCCCATAAGTAATAGATCTCATCGTCAATGCCAAGGCACATTGGGACGCTTTACCAAAGCTATCATCGCCCTGCTGACGTTACTATAGAGCCCATTTG
>CALCTI010000029.1 GCA_937894105.1 uncultured cyanobacterium | reverse complement strand
CTCCACCCCACCGCGTTAACCACGGTCCCCGCTTCGGCACCACCGCCAAACCCCAAAGTCAACCCTCAACCCTATAGTCAGCGAGCCCTCGATTATTTTGAAACCATTGCCTTTGGCAGCGAGTTTTCCCAAAATTCTCCCGTTCGTCGAATCCGTAAATGGACGCGAAATCTAAGTATTTCCGTGCAGGGACAGTGGACGGAGCAAGATCGCCAAACGTTAAATCGCATTGTTAGAGAACTCAATGCACTGGTGGATAGCGACGGCATTCGTCTGGATATTACCAACGCTGGATCTAATACCAGCTCCAATACCAATTCAAGTATCACCCCCAATGTGGAGATCCGTTTTGCGCCCCATGGTCAGTTTGCAAATTATGAGCCTAGCTATGTGCCGGGTAATTTGGGATTTTTTTACAGCTGGTGGAACGGGGATATGGAACTGGTGCGATCGCGCATTTTGATTTCTAGTGATCGCATTAGCCAGGAAGAACGCAATCATCTGATTCGCGAAGAGCTAACCCAGTCATTGGGGCTAATGAACGACGCCTGGACCTATCAAGACAGCACTTTTTATCAGGGATGGACCCGCACTCAAAATTATTCGGACATTGACCGGGATCTGGTACGAATTTTGTACGATCCCCGCGTTAAGCCAGGACAAACGCCAGCCCAGGTACGCCAAGCGCTGCAATAGTTTCTTGGCTTTTCTATAATTTTTTGGTAGTGCCTCGACTGTAAGGATGCTCTCCCCGCTATCCCATATAGCTCATGGGGTTTGAGGCGAGCCGCCCTTACCTTCTGGGCTCCACCTAATTTTTAAGCTAATCTTGCTAAGCTTTTTTCACTTATTCGCGAACCCAGCCCGTTTCACCGCCGGGACGGTCAATTAAGGTAATGCCTTTACCATTTAGCTCGTTGCGAATACGATCAGCCTCGGCAAAATTGCGATCGCCCCTTGCTGCCTGCCGCGCCTTAATTAGCACCTCAATATCTCCGTCGCTGATAGCGCCCTCTTGGGTACCTTCTTGGGCGATCGCCTCAGGATCAATTTTTAGCCCCAACACCACCGCCAACTGCACCAACGTTCGCCATTGAATCCCCAACTCCTGGGGCTCACCGTCAAATTTATCAGCATAAACAATTTGATTGGCTACCTTGCGTAGGGGCTTTGCCAGCTCAAACAATACGGCGATCGCCTCTGGAGTATTGAGGTCATCATCCATGGACCGCTTAAACCGCTCCACCGCATCCCCATCTAGGGACCCCTTTGCAGCGCTGCCGAGCCCTAAATTGGGAAAGCGCCAGCCAAAGCTCAACCCGTCCACCAAGGTGCCCCAACCCTGAACCGCTGAAGCGATCGCCTCGTCGGTAAAATCCATCGGCTTACGATACTGAGCCTGCAAAATAAACAGCCGCACCGCCATCGGATCAGGGGCACTGTCACTGTCAAGAAGCTGGCGAATCGTGGTGAAATTGCCCAGGGATTTGGACATTTTTTCACCTCCCACATTCACCATGCCGTTATGCAGCCAATAATTCGCCAGGGACTGTCCTGACGCCGCCTCCGACTGGGCAATTTCATTTTCATGGTGGGGGAACGTTAAGTCGCTGCCCCCCATATGAATATCAATGGTGTCCCCTAACGCATCGCGCACCATTGCCGAACACTCAATATGCCAACCAGGACGCCCCGATCCCCATGGCGATTCCCAGGCAGGCTCCCCCGGCTTAGCACTTTTCCACAGGGCAAAATCAAAAGGGTCGCGCTTTAGGGAAGCTCCTTCACCACCGCGGCCGCTAGCCCCCGCCTGTAAGTCGTCTAAATTCCGCCCCGATAACTTGCCATAGTCACCAAATTTACGCACGGAAAAATACACGTCCCCGTCAGCGGGATAAGCAATTTCCTTAGTTTCCAGTTCCTGAATTAGCCGCTTAATGCCGTCAAGGGTGTGGGTGGCCCGAGGATAACTATCCGCTCGCTGAATATTCAGCCGCTCCATATCCTCAAAATAGGCATCAATATATTTTGCTGACACCACCTCCATGGTGGACTCTTCCTGGCGAGCGCGATTCAGGATTTTGTCGTCAATATCGGTAAAGTTCTGGACGTACTGCACCTCGTAGCCACACCACCGCAGATATCGTCGCAGGGTGTCCCACACCACGTAAGATCGGGCATGGCCCAAGTGGCAATAATCGTAAACCGTCACCCCGCAGCAATACATTTGCACCTGGTACGGGTAGAGAGACTTAAATTCTTCCTTGGTGCGGCTCAGGGTGTTGTACAGCTTAAGGGTCATAGGGATCGCGAAAGCAATATGGACGAGGTAATAGGCGAGGGCTATCAATAATAGCCCCTAAGCGCTGGTTAATAGCCACGCAACCGATCGCCACGAAGCTATTGCCAAACAAAAATTGTCAGACGGCAATGACTGACAAAAATCGAGAGCACCAAATTAGCGCTCTCGACAGACTACACCAGTGCAGCCCTATCAGCCCATGGGTGTTTATCAGCGTTATCTGCTTGTTACTCGCCTTAACGTAAGGGTTGAGCCAATCAGCTTGGAATTTTTTCCCTGCGATTGCTGAAACCTCCGCCGCTATTGAGTTATAGCTTATGGGACTGAGCTTTAATGAGTGGCAGCCCCTAGGGCTTTTCCTAGGGTTTTTGGGTTTCCAGATAAGTAGCCAACACCTCGTTAACCAGGGCGGTTACTGGTTGATCCCGATCCGCAGCCAGCTGCTTCAAAGAGGCATAGGTGTCATTCTGAACCCCAACCCGGTGGCGTTTTTTCCCGGAAACCGATGCTTGCGGAGTTTCTGAGTTGCCGTTCTGATTGTTTAACGGGATCGGTGGCGTTTCCTGTTCCTTTTCCTGTTGATCTTCCAGGGATGGTTTGTACGCCTGAATAAAGTGCATCAAGGTGTCAAATCCGACGCGATCGCAAAAATCGCCAAAACTTTCCGTTCCCTGGCGCGATCGCTTGAAATACACAAAAATCGGCTCCAGGAACGCCTCTAATTCCGGATCCGGTAGCTTTTGCACAATAGGCTGAGCCAGGCGAGTATGATTCGGCGCACCGCCTAGCCACACTTGGTAAGCATTAGAGCCACTCCCCACCAGGGCCAGCTCCGCTAAATAAGGACGAGCACAGCCATTGGGGCAGCCAGTCATCCGCACCACAAAGTGCTCATCCTCTATCCCCACCTTGGCCATCAAGTTGCGCACCCGAGCCAAAAT
>CALCTI010000028.1 GCA_937894105.1 uncultured cyanobacterium | reverse complement strand
TAGTTCTTCCAGAAAAAAGAAATCCTAATTCTTGCCCTTGACGCTGCACTAGGGCATCAAGGGCGGCAAACCAACACAGGAAATCCGATGCCACTGGTTGTCTTGAGTAAAGTCGCATGAATTGCCTATCTTTACAGGGGATTTAAGCTTTTTGACATCAGGTTAAGTTCTCTCGCGGCGAAAACGTTGCGAAAACTGTGTCAAAGCAAAAATTTTCGAAAAAACAATGGGAAACAGGATGGACCTATGGGTGGGGCTTGTCAATGATAGAGGGGCATTTTGGAGGAAATGGCGCGGGTTTCCCAGATCATCCACCCGGTTTTTGACTCGGTAATCTGGTCAAAGTCTGTGGGTCCAAAGCGATCGCCCAGAACGGCACCGAAACCGTGGGAAACGATACGATTAGTAAAGCAGCTCCGAAAGGGGCTATGTCCATTAGCTTAAATAGCTTGAATCCTGACTGATCTTGTGTTCCATGGCGATGCCACTAAAATTAGCCATCGCGATATTCGCTTTCCGGTTAATTTTTGATGATGATTAATGTTTGGTAAATAACCTACGTTACGAGGGGCTGTCATCAATTAAATATCAAACTCAATAGCTGCAAGGGTTTCAGCCCCTAATATTTTTATTTAAACGGGCGTGTACTTCCCACTGCGTAAGGCTTCTGGAGTTTAATTGACGACCCGTCCGCCAGTAACGGGCGAATCATGACTCGCAAACCATGACCCGCCAGGCTGTTTCCACCGTCGCCCACCTTCCACCCGTGAGTTAACCGCATATGCATCTGAGTGAAATCACCCACCCGAACCAGCTCCACGGGCTGTCCATTGCCCAGTTGGAAGAAGTTGCCCGTCAAATCCGTGAAAAGCATCTGACAACAATTTCGGCCAGTGGCGGTCATCTGGGACCCGGGCTGGGGGTGGTGGAGCTAACCTTAGCCCTTTACCAAACCTTAGATTTAGATAAAGACAAGGTTGTCTGGGATGTGGGGCACCAAGCTTATCCCCACAAGCTAATCACCGGGCGATATAAGGAGTTCCACACCCTGCGCCAAAAAGGCGGCGTCGCTGGATATCTAAAGCGCGGTGAAAATAAATTTGACCATTTCGGTGCCGGGCATGCCTCCACTAGCATTTCTGCTGCGTTGGGTATGGCCCTGGCGCGAGATATGAAAGGAGAGGATTACAAATCTGTGGCGGTCATTGGCGACGGAGCTATGACCGGCGGAATGGCTTTGGAGGCCATTAACCACGCTGGGCATATGCCAGACACCCGATTTATGGTGGTGCTCAACGATAACGATATGTCCATCTCTCCCAACGTGGGAGCCATGTCGCGCTATCTCAATAAGATGCGCCTCAGTCAGCCGATGCAGTTTCTGACCGACAACCTGGAGGAGCAGTTTAAGCAGCTTCCCTTTGTGGGCGAAACCCTGACCCCTGATTTAAAGCGGGTGAAAGAGGGGATGAAGCGGCTGGCGGTGTCCAAAGTGGGCGCGGTTTTTGAAGAGCTGGGCTTCACCTATATGGGACCAGTGGATGGTCATAATTTGGAAGAACTTATTGCCACCTTCAAGGAAGGGCATAAGCAGAAAGGTCCCGTGCTGGTGCACGTGGCGACGACGAAAGGGAAAGGGTATGCGATCGCCGAAAAAGACCAGGTCAGCTATCATGCCCAGTCTGCCTTTGACTTAGACACCGGCAAAGCTAAGCCGTCCACCAAACCCACGCCCCCGAAATACAGCAAAGTTTTCGCCAGCACTTTGACCACCCTCGCCGAACGCGATCCGCGTATTGTAGCCATTACCGCCGCCATGGCTACGGGCACCGGACTCGATAAATTCCAAGCAAAGTTGCCGAATCAATACATTGACGTGGGCATTGCCGAGCAGCACGCGGTCACCTTATCTGCTGGTTTAGCGTGCCAAGGCATGCGTCCTGTGGCGGCCATTTATTCCACCTTTTTGCAGCGAGCCTACGATCAAATTATCCACGATGTATGCATTCAAAACCTGCCGGTGATCTTCTGCCTTGACCGGGCGGGCATCGTGGGCGCAGACGGTCCCACCCACCAGGGGCTATACGACATCGCTTACCTACGAAGCATTCCCAATATGACCGTTGCCGCCCCCAAGGATGAAGCGGAGCTTCAGAAACTGTTGGTGACCGCTATCAACCATACCAGCGGTCCCATTGCCCTGCGCTATCCTCGCGGCAGTGGTTTGGGCGTGCCTTTGATGGACGAAGGCTGGGAAGCGCTGCCGGTGGGCAAGGGTGAAGTGTTGCGCACGGGCGACGACGTGCTGATGGTGGGCTACGGCACCATGGTCAGCACCGCGTTACAGGCGGCGGAAATTCTGAGCGAGCACAGCATCGAAGCAACGGTGGTGAATGCACGCTTTGTGAAGCCCCTGGATGAGGCGCTGATTATGCCCCTAGCTCGCCGCATTGGTAAGGTGGTGACCCTGGAAGAGGGCTGTATCCAGGGGGGCTTTGGCTCGGCGGTGATGGAATCCCTGATGGACGCTGGGGTTTGTGTACCGGTGAAGCGTATTGGGGTGCCCGATAAGCTGGTGGACCATGCAACTCCTGCCGAGTCCAAAGCGGTCTTAGGGTTGACCAGTCCTCAAGTTGCTGACCAGGTGCGGGAAATGTTCCAGCCGCCGGTGGTTGCTCCCACTGAACAGCCTGCAACGGTGTAGCGTTCTGACGGTGGCGATCGCTTACGATTCCTCTCCCTGCCTGTTTCCCCTGTATTGAGTCTTTGCCCCTGACCTGTGGCGATTGTTAGGGGCTAGAGATTTGCTGCGGCTGTGTCAAGGTTATAGTGCTGTAGGGTTTTGCTCCTTCGTTTAGTTGGGGTTAGTTCGAGGCGCTTTCATTTATGACGGTCCATTCAGACGGTACGGATTCGGGTCATAGTATTGACCTCTTTACGGTATTGAGGGTTGCCAATGAGGCCCAACAGCGGCTGATGGTGACCCGCAGCGCCGATCGCAGTCAGGGGCTATTTGCTATGGCAGAGGCTCTGAAGCGGGCCGCCGATTTGATTTTGGAAGCCAATACCCTTGATTTGGAAGCTAGCCGGGAGTTGGAGTTATCGCCGGTCATGCTGCGATGGCTGAAGCTGACGCCAGAGCGGCTGGATCGCATGGTAAAAATTTTGGAGCGTCTGGGGAATTTGCCAGACCCGATTCGCCAGGCGGTGCGATCGCCCTACCCCATGCACCATTGCCAAAGTTTTTCCCAGCTCAGACCCCTGGGAGTGGTGGCGTTGGTGTACGAAGCCCTGCCAGAGCTGGGGGCGATTATGGCGGGGATGGGCATCAAAACGGGCAACAGCGTGGTGCTCTTTGGTTGTCGGGAGGCGAAAAATACGAATCGGGCGATCGCCCAGGCCCTATCGGAGGGATTAGCGGCCAGTAAATTGCCGGCGGACTGTTTGGCCGTATTGCCGTCGGAGCAGGATATTTACGTGCGGGATTTGGTGGTGCAGGACCGCTATTTGGACCTGGTGATTCCCTACGGACGACCGAAGTGGGTGTTTCAGGTGCGCCAGCGGGCAACGGTGCCGGTGCTGCAAGCGGCGGTGGGAATTTGTTATTTATATTGGGCGTCGTCGGGGGATGTGGAAACGGTGCGCTGGGTGGTGCGCGATAGCCACGGCAATGAGCCGGACGCGGTCAATGCGGTCGAAAAGGTGCTGGTAAGCGATCGCCACAGCCGCCCTACGGTGTCCATGCTGATTGATTCCCTTCAAGCGGAAGGCTTTCAGGTGCGCGGCGATGAGCCCCTGTGTCGAGAATTTCCGGAGCTGGTTTTAGCGGGCAATGGGGAGTGGCGATCGCCCTACCTGTCAAAAACCGTAGCCCTGCGTTTAGTGACTGGCTTGGATGAGGCCCTGCCGTGGATTCGCACCAACAGCAGCAACCACGCTGACTGTATTGTGACCGAGTCCTATCAAGAAGCTCACGAGTTTGCGTTGGGCTTAGAATCGGCGTCCATTCATATCAATGCATCACCTCGATTCCAGCGAAACCCCCGTGGCAGTAGCTCAATTTTGCTCGGTATGTCCAACCAAAAAGGCTATCGACGGGGTCCCATTGGTTTGGAAAGCTTAACCACATCCAAGCAAATTATTCAGGGTGACGGTGCTCCTTAAGCCGCATCGTGCGTTGTGTCTGCCGCCCAGCGTTGGTAGTCCGCCACCAAATTTTCGCATAGCCGCTGGTGGATGGTTTTTAAGATGCTAGCTAACAGCCCATTGCCGGTGCTGGTGATGGCGCTTTTGGGCAAGTAGCTAACGGGGGGAGGCATAATCAGGCTGACTCCCAGATCCGCCATGCCCTTCAGGTAAATATCGCCGTCTCGTTCGGTGACCCGCAGCCGTCCAAAAAGCTGTAGGGAAAATTTTTGGTTGATATAGTCAATGCCCGCCATGTCGTAGCCTAGCGATCGCAATCGCAGCACTTTATCCTTGTCCTGCCATACCTTGAGGTCAACGGTGGGCTCAAAGGTTAAGCCAAAAATGGACAGGGGGCGCAGGACTAAGCGAAATTGCTGATCTCCTAGGGCTTCCCATCGAGACCCTTGTGCCATTGCTGACACCACCCGTTGGGATTCTCCCAAATAGGTTTCTAGGGATTGGCAATTGAGGTTTTGCGCGTCGTTTGTGGCATCGTTGGCGATCGCGATCGGCAATTCCGCAAATTGGGCAGCGCTAAATTTAGTGAAGGAAGGGTCAGGATCAGCCATAAACGCTGGATGGGCGATGAAAAAAGAGGGGACGTTAGGGGTAAAACGGAGAGCCAAACGCCGGGTGTAAAAAATACGAGGGCAAATTGCAAGGGCAAGGTGCGACTGGACTCAGCCTCGATAACTCATCCCCGATGACTCAGCCCTGATGACCTAGTTGCCATAACTTAGTCGCCTTGACTCAGCGCTATATTAGTGTCCCTGGAAATGGTCTTTAAATCTATGCTTTTTAAGCCGATGGTCTTTAAGCCTATGGTTTAACTGGTTCCTGGTTTCGGTGTTATACCAATCCTCTAAATTAAAGCGACATTTAAAACCCTTGAAAGCCAGTTTTGGCGGGTATCTGACATCTCTCCAGATTGAAGAATTGGTATTATTCGCCCCCTGCCCAGTTGTAATCTTGCCCAGTTGTAATCCTGTCCAGTTGTAATCGTTGTTGTAATACGATCTGCCCATGAGTTCCGCAGCTACTGATTTGGTTTCTTCCGGTATTGCGATCGCCTACCTGGGACCGCCGGGCACCTATACCGAAGCGGCAACCCTAGGATACGCCGAGCAATTTATGGCTCAAGAAGGGCAAAATCGCGCCCAATTATGCCCCTATCCCAGCATCGCCCACGCGTTACAGGCAGCTGCTGACGTCTTGGTGGATCTGGCGCTAATTCCAGTAGAGAACGCCATCCAAGGCAGCGTGACCACCACTTTAGATAACCTGTGGCAGCTGGATACTCTCCATGTGCAACAGGCGGTAGAACTGCCCATTGCCCACGTGCTCCTGTCCCACGGTGCAGCGCTGAAAGATATCAAGACAGTTTTTTCCCACCCTCAGGCGCTGGGGCAGTGTCAACAATGGCTGAAGCAGAATTTGCCCAATGCTCAACTTATCCCTATGTCTTCCACCACTGAAGCCCTGGGGGATTTGGGTAAGGATTTAACCAGTGGGGCGATCGCCTCCGCCCGCGCTGGACAGCTCCACAACGTGCCGATTCTAGCCACTGAAATTAGCGACCATCCCGGCAACTGCACCCGCTTTTGGATTGTGCGGCGGGATGCGCCCAAAACCGTTGGGGATACCACCACCATTGCCTTTACGGTGCCCAATGTGCCCGGTGCGCTGTTGAAGCCCCTGCAAATTTTGAGCGATCGCGGGTTAAATCTATGCCGCTTAGAATCACGCCCCACCCGCCGATCTTTTGGGGAATACCTCTTTTTTGTTGATTGGGAAGGTGGGCTAGATAGCGCTGCCAGCCAAGAGGCCCTGGCAGAATTGCGACGCCATACGGAAGTGTGCAAAGTGTTTGGCAGCTACACCGTTAAGCCGGTTGACCTACCCCAACACTTACCCCAGTAACTCCAACTCCTTGCCCTCTTCACAGGCTCCAATACTCACCCATTCGCTAGCGCCGTCCGCCCAGTGTTCTTTTTTCCAAATGGGCGCATTGTGCTTCAGGGTGTCGATCGCAAACTGGCAAGCGGCAAAGGCTTCCGCGCGGTGAGGACAGCTGATCGCCACCAGCACGCTAATCTCTCCCAAGGTGAGCCGCCCGGTGCGATGGTGGATTACCACATGGTTGGCCTCTGGCCAGGTGTGGCGAATTTTGTGGGCAATTTGCTGAAAAATCGCTAACGCCATGGGTTCATAGGCTTGATATTCCAGCGCCACCACTGACCGTCCGTCTGTTTGCGATCGCACCGTTCCGTTCATGGTCACCACCGCCCCGCAGCTATGGTCACTGGCTTGCTGGTAGGCCTCGTCCAAGGAGAGAGGCGCAAAGGTGATTAGAAAGTGATCGCGAGGGTCGGCGGCGATTCTCTGGCGAGGATCGAGGGATGGAGAGGTTAAGGACATGGACGTTGCAGGCAAGGATAAATCAATTTTGGGGCAGGTCGGCGATCGCCTCAACTAACAACCAGTGACCTGCCCAATTGGGGCGTGCCTTGACACTGATAAATTGTCCATGCTGAAGCTGGGTGAACTGTTGAGCCACCATGGGATGCAGCGTGACCAATTGCCAACGTGAATTGGGCTCGCCGTGGTTGGGATCGGTCCGCAGATAAACCTGCTGGGCATTAACTTGCTGGGCATCGCCCCGCTCCACGGAACCTCGGGCGATCGCCGTCTCTTCAGACGGTTTCGGAGCGAACGCCTCTCCAAAATACCCATCGCTGGGATAGGCCTCTGGGCTGGCACAAAATTTCCGCTGCTGTCCCAGCCAAGTTTTTTGATCGCCACCGTGGTTTTCCGTCAGCCCGTCAAAGCTTGGAATTACGGCTGCTGGAGCAACGGGGTCGCCCAACAATGCCTTCTGCAACTCTCCAACGGATAAATCGCGAGGCTGACAATTTTGCTCAATGCACAGGGCTGCGGCCATTCCCGCCGCCTGTCCTAAGCCAGTGACCACCGGCTGCAATCGCGTAGCTCCGTTCGCCATATGGGACACGGATGCATTTTTATCGCACACCAGTAGCCCATCCACCGCAGCGGGGACCAACCAGCCGTAGGGCATGGCAAAGGGTGTCCCGGTCCAGCGGCCGCCCCACTGTACCGATTTGGGCGCTAGCTGATAGTCCCAGTGTGGATAGTGGTGGTCGTTGGCGTAGTTGCCAATGGCGATCGCCGTGCAGCGCCCGGTATTATTCCGAGGCAGCGCCGCCGCCTGTCCATCCTGCACGGGCAAAATATCACGCTCGGTAACCGTTTCCAGCCCCACTAGCCGCCGACTTTCCCGGTAGTAGGGCATTAGCGCAAATCCGTCGCCGCCAAATTTCGCTGGTGGAAATAACCCCTGCGCCAGCCCGTAACGCTTTCCGTCGGGAGCGCGGTTTTGAATGTAATGGACAAATCCTTGGCTATGGTGGATTGCGCTTTGCCAAAAGGCTTCGCGACTATTCCAGGACTTCTCAAGGCGATCGCCCCCTTCGCCATAATCATTGCCGCGCTTGGGCCAATTGAGCATAAAGCGATCGCCAGGAATTCGCCCGTAGTTCAAAAACATCTCAAACCCATAGCCCTCCCAGGCACCGTCGAAATGGGTCGGGTCGTAACTGGGAGGCGCGAGCACGTCTGGAGCGATCGCCCCCTCGCCAAAATCTTGTAAATACACCACCCAGGTGGGCGACTGGATGGGATAACGGCGGGTGCGATCGCTAGGTCCCTTAGGCGCACTGGGCTCGTCCCACTTCGGCTTGGTTCCCGTCCCATCCCAATCCCAGCCCCAGCGGTAAGGCACGTACCCCAACTCCAGGAGATCCCCTAGCTCGGTGCCGTCAATAATAAGTTTGGCGTGAATTTGGTGGGCGTTAAAGGTGACTCCTGTGAGGCGATCGCCCTGCCGTTCTACCGACCGTGGCGATCCCGTGTGCAGCAATTTTAAGTTCGGCAGCGCCGCCGCCCAATCGGCAAAAATCTGAGCGCCCACCCGAGGCTCATAAGTAAAAAAACTCACCCAGGCATTGTCTAACCCACCCGCTTGTCTTGCCCGCAACTGGCGCAGAAACTCTCCCCAAATCCCCGCTTGAAACGACAGCAGCTCATTGCCATCGGGGGCGCAAACCCCTGCCGCCGTCAACATTCCTCCCAGCCAAGGACCATCCATGGCTAGCACCACCTGCGCTCCTCGCCGTGCCGCTTGTAAGGCCGCAGCCGTGCCCCCAGTGCCCGCTCCAACAACCAAAATATCTGTGGCGATCGCTTCCATAGGCTTGGAACTGGGCGTGAAACAGAACTTGAAACAGAATTTGAAACAGAACTTGAAACGGCATTTGAAACAAGCACCTAAAATAGCACTGATCAAAACAGCGCTCAGGGGCACTACGCCAAAAGCCTACCAGCTTGGGTCCACCGCCAAATTAACCTCCAGGGGATCCGGCCCAGCAGGGACCGCTGAAATACAGGCGCAAACGGTGCGTTCATCGCCATTTTGGTCCGTCAGATCCACCTCGCAGGCATGGCAGGAGCCCATCATACAGCCGGTGGGAATCGATACCCCCGCCCGGTCTGCCACACTTAGCAACGGTTCCCCCGGTTCGGCGATCGCCTCGCGATTATCGGGCAAAAATTTAACGGTGATCCCCATTCTTTCCTGGCATTCCCTAAGTCGGTATTTTCCAGTGTAGAAAAATGCCAAAAAACTTGCTGACCTGAGTTCGCCATAAAGCTCCCCTTACTCAGCGGAGTTGGAGAAAGGCTCAAAATTTAAACGTGCAGCAAACCCCTGTGTCTATGGGAAAAAGGGCAGGGATCCCCCCCAGTCCCTGCTCTTTTAGGGGGAAAGCCGACTCAGGCTGCGATCGCGCCATTGAACTCGGTTGCTAGGGGCTGTCATCATTTAAACCTCAAAGCCTTTCGCTGTAACGGTTTCAGCTCCTAGCATTTTTAGTTTTAAAGGGCGTGTACTCCCCACTGTATAAGGCTTCTGGCTCTTAATTGATGAC
>CALCTI010000027.1 GCA_937894105.1 uncultured cyanobacterium | reverse complement strand
CATACCCAGTTGGCTGTGGCACTGTTGGTTTCACAGTTTTGTCCCTGTACTGAGCTTCGAGCCATACAAGAGAACATCAAAAAGCGCTGAGCAACGTCGAAGCTCAGGTTTCGCCCCATACCAGCTTTGCCAGGTGTTCTAGTCAAATTGGCAAAAGCTATAAAACGACATGAAATAACCCTGAAAGCCCCCAGAATAGTCATTTCATTAATTAACGAACAGGCTAGCGATCGCTGAGCTTGTTGTTCACAAAGCGTCCTTTGTTGAAACAGAGCGACCCTATCTGAAAATCTTTGGACATCACCAAAATAATAGGGCTAAACGCGATCAAGGCACCATTAACGTTTAGCCCAAAAGTCATTATGTCCTCAGCTTTCTCACCGCTAGCGACAGCTTACTCCGCCCCTTCAGCATCTAACTGCTGAAGACGGATATGCTTGTACCCCAGCTTGATTTCAAACTCATCTCCCGGCTCTAAACCCATACTTTGGGTATAGGTCGCACCAATAACAATTTGCCCGTTTTGGTGGACACTAACCCGATAAGTAGGCTCCCGTCCCCGCCCATCTTTTGAACTGTCGGGATCGATACGAGTTCCCTTTGCATCTAAAACTGCGTCGTAAAACTCGGCTAAGTTAACTCGAACCTGATTACTCTTTTTCGTTACTGTGTAATATCCGCACAACTTCGCCTTCTCGCGCCGTGGAACATCAGACAGATCCTTCACTTTCTGTAATAGCGCTTTTCCCCGTAGGGGCACTGGATTAGGACTCACTGCTGGGCTCATTTTTGACTCCAAAAAAACTTACGACACTTTATAGATCGCCACTTACCTTTTCCCAATAAATAACAACGAGACCAAACCGGAAGTTTAGTAATATCCTTGTTATTCCCTATTACTTTTCCCTAGAAATAAGTTCTCTCCATCGCAGCGAACAAAATAATGCCCACTGCTTTGGCAGTTACTGTTTGTGCGCAAAAATTCCACTTCCTTTTTTAAGGACTAGCTTGGTAGATCGAAGGATTTACCAAGGAAAATCTGCCTTTCAACGCCTAAATCAAGAGCCCGATTCACTTCCATCTAGTGATGAAAGGGTGAAGACAGCTCTAAAAATAAGCGCATTCTAGAAAATATGATCAAGGCAAAGTAATTACAAGTGCTGTATCTTTACCTGCAGATCGAGAAACGGATTACCGTAGAACTCACAGAATTAAGGTTCCGTAAGCTAGGAGCGATTAAGTTCGAGACTACTTTTTTGTATTTAAACTAAGTACTACTCGATTTCAACATCAGCCTAACAGCTAACATGACAAATGTCTTCAGTTTTGAAGGGTGAAGTTTTGAATTTTCTGGGGCTTAATATCGTCTAATTTATGATTTTTCCCTCTTAAAAGAACTAGGCTTTAACCACTATTGATAAATTCCTCCTTTGGTCTAGGTAAGAATATTCACACGTTTGGAGGCTCCCTCTGGAAGGGTGACTAGGCAGGGTAAGTGGCTCGCAAAAAGGCACTTTAAGCTCCCTAGTTTTGTGGCTTTTAGATTCCGTTCCAAGAAATATTTGGCAAGCTTAAATAGTGTGCCGCCATTATCCCTTTAGTGCATGGAAGGAAGAGGGATCAATTGTGGAGGCTTCTGGGGCGATCGCCACCCAGCAATCCCCCTCAGCCCAGCGTGGTCATCATCGGGTCTGTAACTCTAAACATCACACAGTTTTCAAGTGCTGAATCCCCTTTGATCAGTTCAACGGTTCAGCTTATTGTTTATGCTAGAAAGCCTTGTAGACGGGGCAAAACACGGCACCAGTTCGTCGGAAACTAAAGTAAAAATCAAAATGGACGGCGTTATTTCCCATTAGTAAAGTAGGGCGATCGCCAACCTCATCAATAATTCCCACCCCTTAAACAGCAAAAACCGCCTGGTGTAAGGCGGCTTTTCTATGGTTTCGCGAGGCTGGCATTAATCAAAGACTCAAGCTTCGTAGCTTGCCCTTATATTGTCATTCGAGTTTCCATCACCCAACGAGCTAGCTCTGTACGATTACTAAGTCCAGTTTTTCCCAACATATTGCTAACGTGACTTTCAACAGTGCGCTGGCTAACTTTCATGGTTTCCGCAATTTCTTTATTGGCCATTCCTCGCGCCACCAATTGCACCACTTTTAGCTCGGTAGGCGTTAGCTCTACACTGCTGGGAACAGAGAATTCTTGAGCATCGTCACCTTTTTTGCTATAGCGAATGAGTCGCGACGCTTGACGCAGGGAAGACTCCACCTGAGCCACCAACTCCTCTGGCTCAAAGGGCTTCACCATGTAAATATCGGCTCCCGTTGTCAATCCCCTGACCCGGTCCTGACTTTGCCCTTTTGCGGACAGGAATAGGACAGGAATCCAGTTGGTTTTAGGATTTTGGCGCACTGATTTAACGAGGGAGTAACCGTCCATTTCCGGCATCATCACATCGCAAATAATCATATCTGGCACCATATCATCCAGAATTTTTAATGCTTCTAAGCCGTTACTGGCGGTGGTTACAACGTACCCGTGGAACTCTAGATAATCTTTAACCAGAAGAATTAGATTTGGGTCATCATCGATAATTAAAATGTGATGCTGAGGGCCAAAATTGGAGCGTTTCATTGCTTAGGTTGGAGTGGATCGACGGCAGACTGAGCTAAATAAACAGGGCGCTGATTTGTTCACTTTTTGGCACCGCTTATACAAAAAGGAAATCGGAATTACTAATTACGACACAACGTTTGTTTTAGTTTAATTACCATGCCACAGTGCGGTAATGGACACCAGTGAAAAGGCAAAAGAAGTAGGAATACTTTCAAAGTAAAGGGGTTAACCAAGAATTCAACTTAGTTCTGAATGGTTCTTAAGAAAACTGAATAAGCGGAAGCTGGTGCTTAAAAATTGTTTGTGGCGATCGCCCAATTAATCGTCCAATCACTACAAGTGCTGATAAATACGACGCTTAAACTGACTGACCCGGACGTTTATCAGTCTATCGTTTGTATCTTTTTTCTTGAATCGCCTCTGTTTTAAAAACCTATTTTAAGGGGGTGTGATTGGGTGCTGTTGCTTCAATAGGTTTGCTCTGGACTTGCTTTGGGAATACTTTAGTATTCAGCTCGGCGTTGTTGCATAGATAGGGGTTACGGAGGGGGGATGGGCTAGGGTTTGAGTA
>CALCTI010000026.1 GCA_937894105.1 uncultured cyanobacterium | reverse complement strand
AATAGCGATTTGTAACAGCTTAGGATCTCTGGTTAACTAACCGCAGCCTTCTTGCCCATGCCCCGTCAGTTCCCTTCAAATTCAGTTCCACAGTCTGTCAAATTCATGGGGAGATCTTGTTATTGGTTAGGTACCCTTGGGCTGGCTTTAACGACTGGCTTGGTGATTCCTGCGGCGATCGCCCAAGATACCAGCTCCGAAGGCGGTGGTGCAGCATCTTTGCAAGTGCCCTCCGCTCCCGTAGCACCTCCTCAAATTTCCCCGAGTACCCCCGTTGTGCCGCCGCCTCGCGCTGTGCCCAACCCCCGTCCCCGGCGATCGCCCGTTACTATTCCTAGCGCTCCGGTAGTCACCCCACCCCATATCCCTTCAAGCACTGGCAGTGGCTTTATTGACCGCAGCAAAAATTTTGACCTGGGAGCCACCCAGCCAATAGGGGACGTGCAGTTTTCAACCCGCCAAGGGGCGGGGCAATTGGGCACAGGCTCCCGCGGTGCATTAGGCGCAATCCTCTCAGGTGGCAGCCCGGCCACAAACTTGGGTCGCCTAGCCAGCGGAGCCGCATCGTTGCCCGATGCTCCCACTGCCGTCCGCATTGGTCCCCTTTCCGTCAGTGCTAAAGGCATCGGCATTGGCAGTAATTTCTTTTTCCGCACCGAACGTCCTAAAGGCATTGCCGGTAACAATGACCGAGGTTTTGTCTTCCCCTTAAGTGTCCCTAGTGCCATTAGTTCCACATTTGGCTGGCGGACCCACCCCGTTCTTGGCTATCGACGATTCCACGCCGGTACAGACTTTGCCGCCGCCATGGGAACTCCAGTGACGGCGGTGTTATCGGGTAAGGTCACCTGGTCAAACTTCCTGGGTGGTTACGGTCTGGCGGTGGCGCTAGAGCACAAAGACGGCACCCAAAAGACCCTTTACGGGCACCTGTCAGAGGTTTTTGTTAAGCCAGGCGATTCCGTTAAGCAAGGAGATGTCATCGGGCGAGTGGGCAGCACAGGCTTATCCACGGGGCCTCACCTGCACTTAGAAGTGCGCGAATTTCGAAACGGCGGTTGGGTTGCTCTGGATCCCGGCCAGTTTCTAAAGTCCGCAGGAGCACCGATTCCCGCCACGAATAATGACAAAAAGCAAGATCCCTTTGAACTGATGATGACCCGGCTGATTGCGGCGATGGAAGAATCTCATCGGGGCCAATACAACGGCGAAGACTTAGAGAAGCTAAAAACGGCTAACAAAGACGCTTCAACTAGCCTTGAAAGTCAGCAAACTGATGTAAAGCTGCCAACACCAGGACAGGATGATCGCCTGTATTCCGGTGACTCCTCTAAGGAGAATCGCGAGAACCAAACCAAGTCCCACCAGCCTTTACGCCGCCCTCTAATTAATCCCCAGTAGGGCTAAGGTCGGGATTTGGGACGGTTAACTCAGTAAGGAGGATGGACCTGGAAATGCCGGATGAAAATTTAGCGGTGCCGGTAACTGGCGGAAAAGTTTTAGTACTGGGGTGTGGCTATGTGGGATCGGTGATTGCCCAACAATGGCGCGAGTCAGGGACCATCGTCACTGCCACCACTACCAGCGCCGAGCGAGTTGCCCAACTAGAGGCGATCGCCCATCGCGTTCGGGTCTTGGACGCCACGGAACCAGAGAAATTGCGGGAAGCGCTAGAGGGGCAAGATACGGTATTGATGGCGATTGGGGCAAAAGGATCGAAAGACTACCGCCATGCTTATTTAGACTGTGCCAAGTCTTTAGTCGCTGCGATCCCTGATTTTCCTAGTGTTAAACAGGTGATTTATACCAGTAGCTATTCTGCTTACGGTGACTATGGTGGCGACTGGGTAACAGAAGACACCCCTTTAAACCCTGCTACCCCTAATGGCAAAATTCTGGCAGAAGCTGAGCAAACTATTCTTAGTCTCAATGGGGGCAGTTTCAACGAGAGCAGTTTTAACGAGAGCAGTTTTAACGGGGATAGTTTCAACGGGAGTAATGGGCAGCCATCACGGGCGATCGCCTGTGTGCTAAGACTGGGGGGCATTTGCGGACCCGGGCGAGAAGTCACCAAAATCCTAAGCCGTGCTGCTGGAATGACACGACCAGGGGACGGCAGCGGTTGGGCCCACTGGACCCACCGTGATGATGTGGTAGGGGCGATCGCCTGGGTGCGACAGCAGCGCCTGTCAGGCATTTTCAATGTTGTGCAAACAGAGCCCATCCTGCAAAAAGACCTTTTTGAAAAAGCCCTTGCCAAGGCAAATTTACCGGGTGTCACCTGGGACCCCAATGCCCCCAGCTCTAAAAGCTACAACGTCCGCGTTTCCAATCGCCGCCTTCGTGACTCTGGCTACAGGATGAAATACTCGACAGTTCCAATTTAGGACTTAAATACAGCTTTAGGACTTAAATACAGCTAAAGGTACGGTGTCAAAAACCATTCCAAAAAGCGTTTTTAAACCCTAACAGCAAGACAAAAAGTCACAGGCTCTTGACAGAATGCCCTTTTAATTCCTGGGTTTTGACCCATAATAGCCATCGGAAGCCGTAGCCATTAACCTAACTTTAACGGTCATGGCTTTATCGTTAATTTCTCAATAATGAGACAGTCTGCGATCGCGGATCTTTTCGTTCACGAAGCGCTGGTGAAGATAATCGTGCGGTTCTAGGGGCTGTCATTAATTGAATCCCTAAGTCAAGAGTCGTAAGGGTTTCAGCTCCAAATCTTGTTTATATTTAAAGGGCGCGTACTCCACACTGCAT
>CALCTI010000025.1 GCA_937894105.1 uncultured cyanobacterium | reverse complement strand
CCAAAAACTTTTTTTTCTTATCAGGGTTTGAAAGTCTTGTAAGTTTTAAGTTTTTAGTTCGCGCTTTGATGCTCCAAAAACAAACCACCCTTCCCAGGGATTGAAACTGCTTCTTCCTTCACACGGAAGAGGTCACTGGTTCAAATCCAGTATCGCCCATTTTGAAAGCCGTATTTTTGCTGTCCTTCGAGGGATAGAAAAATGTGCGGTTTTCTGGGTTTTGGGTCTAGGGATAGAGAAAGGATAGAGAACCCTTCCCAGAAGCAAAATCAAGTCTGTGACCAGAAAAACTTACGTCGGGGGCAAAAGAGGGCGGTGCAATGTCTGTTCTGATAAAGGTCGCCTACGGATTTCAATCCCCGCCAAATTCTTCGGTAGCAAGCGTGTTTTTCTTTACTGCGGAATGGAGGATACGGTAGCCAACGTCGTAGAGGCTCAAAAGGTCGCCGACGCAATGAACGCCGACATCGCCGCGCGGTGCTTTGACCTATCCCTAGATCGCTACCGGCGCATGGTCGCAATTGATGAAATCGTGGCTCAAAATCACGATAATTTTGCGGGGAACATCCCCGGCGTGCATGAGAAAAAATTGAATGCACTGTGGTGGCGGTGGGTCTCCGAGTTGAGGCTGTCAGAGGAGACTTACAACAATAAATATCGTTGGATTGAGCGCTACATCCAAATCCACCAGCCTGATTGGGATGACCCCGGCTGGACTGATGAAATCACCACTGGTGCCAGCACATTTAATTCCTAGATGAGCTACGTTCGGCGGTGTATCGAGTGGGCGCTGGATGAGGGGCTAATTAAGGGGAGAAACCCTTACAACAGCATTTCACGGACGACCAAAGGGCAGCCAAAAACCAGAAAGGGCTTCGACGTAAAGGAAAAACTCAGAATCCTGGGAGAGTTCAAGAATCCAACTCACCCAAATCCCGATCACTGCGATCGCATTCGCTGGCATTACCCCATGGTTTTGTTCTGGTTCCTTACGGGGCTTAGGGTTGGCGAGGTTTCGGGGCTCAAATGGGTGGATATTCTGTGGGAGGAGAGGCAGATCGTTATCCAGCGATCGCAGTCACGGGACCATTCCAATGCAGGCAAGGGGCACAAACTGAAGGAAAAGCCCACCAAGACGGGGATTGTCCGGGTACTGGACATGAGCCCACCCGTGGAGAGGGTCTTACTGCAGGCCAAGGAAAGGGCGATCGCTGGCAGTAACTTGGTATTCCCTTCCCAGAAGGGGGCCGTAATTAATATGGGGAATTGGCGACGGCGCGTATGGGACAAGGTGCTAGAGCGTGCCGGGGTTCCACCCCAGCCCCCCAAAAATGTCCGTCATACGCTGCTTACCGAGATAGCCAAGAATCCAAATATGGGCGTCGTGGAAGCAGCGAAAGTGGCGGGGCACACGACCACCACCACAGTGCAGAACCATTACATCGACGTATCTGGCATAGCGAAACTACCCAGCAGCGATCGCAGCTGATCTAGCAGTCTCAGCAGGTTGGCCGCCGTCTTGCTGAGGTCTAATCCCTTCAAAATCGCTCTGGTTGAGCTTCGGCAGGACTTGCCCATCACTGGATTCGCAAATAACCTTCCCTTGGCACACAGACTTAACCCGCCACGGCTGGGCGTAGTATTGCAGCGCCGGAATGGGATCCCCTACATAGTTGACCAGTTGCCCCACATCAACGAACGTTCCCGCCTGGGCGATCGCCCTCAACCAATCAGGGGCCGGCTTCTGGCAGTCACAACAATCGCGGAACGCTTCCAGGGACTGTGAGTATCTACTGGGCTCACAATCCCTGGCGACTGTGAAGCCCTTGACAGACGACTGTGAGACCCCCGAAACGATCACCGGAACACCATTTACAGACCATTCAGATCCGATCTCTATTTTTTGATTTCCCTGAAAATGATCCACATGATCCACAGATCGCTGTGATCCTCTCTGGGCTTGAGTTTCGGATGTGGATCGCGTGATCCACACGTGATCCACATGATCCACAGATTTATTGGGAGCCTCTGAAGCGCCATTGTTGTAAAAATCCCCCTCAAACCCCTCGTTTACGCCGTTTGCGCCGCTTTTTGTGGGGTTTTGTGGATCATGTGGATCACTTGTGGATCGCGTGATCCACGGCTGTGATCCTTTCACCGCCTGGCTTTCGGCGATCTGTGGATCATGTGGATCATTTTTCAGGAGAATGAGTTTTTTGCCATCCACGGTGGCAAGCCCCTGGGAGGCGATCGCGTCGAACATTTCTTGCACTTCGAATGCTTTTGGTCGTTTTCGTCCAAATGCTCCACTAACCACTTCTCGGTTCGTCACGGTCCCACCCTTTTTCTCAGCAAAGCTCAAAACCTTTATTAAGTTACCCTTGTCTTAACCTCCTTCTGCCTCACTTCCTGATCGAAGCAACAGATACTGAGCACAGAAATAATCGCTAAGGGCGATCGCTTTCCGCAAGGTGTCGAGGGAAATGGTGTTGGTAAGGTCGTGAACCCCGCAGGCGAACTCAAGGCAGTGAAGCACCATAGATAAGCGCAGTACGTAGCTGCACTGTTTGCCCAGGAATGAAGAGTAGCCAGGGTCTGACACCTTGTTTTTGTTCATTCCGTCCCTGAGGGCTTCCCAGCGGCGAACCCAGCGTGGAAATGCGTCGCGTCCAAACCTAAACGTTTTCTCAGGGATCCCTTCAATCTTGGTGTAAATGTCGTCAAGTAAGGGGTAGAGGCTAACTTTTACGTTGCTCCATTTAGCAAAATCCTTGGGGGTTTTAGGGGTGCAGAGCAGCATTCGAGACATAAAGCCGCTTTTCTCTCGGTCTGGGGTAAATTGCTGCTCTGCTATTCCCGGCTGAATTCCCCCAGAGAGGTTAAGTATTTGCTTCTTCAGTCGGAAGCTTTTCTCTTGATTGACCCGGCTAACGGAGATTTCCAGCCCTGAGGTCCAGGAATCAACAAGAATGGATTCACTTTCCCCACCTTTGCCGCTGCTGTACTGGTCCAGGGACTTGAGCAATCCTTCCATCTCGTCCCGGAACCAACACACCCCAGAAAGGGGTTTTAGCTCGCTAATCAGCCTTAGCAGCGCCTCTGTTTGTCCAATTTCGAAAAGGAATCGTACCTCTTGGATACTCTCCTTAAAAGCCTCTGGGTCCATCGGACCGCCTCTTTCAGTAGATTGCTCATTGCGGTCAAGGCACTTCCAATCAGCTTCCAGCTCTTTAAGGCGTTGGAGTTTTGATTCAAGTTCGTCTAAGGCTTTGTTTTGGCGGGCTTTTATGGGAGCCCACACCGCGCGTTGAGCTACAGATTTTCCTGTTGATGGCGGGGCACAGATGCAGGTCCACAAGATGGCTTTCTCTGTCCATCTATCCTCGTCACCATCTTCGTCACGCCCGATAATTTCGGTGCGCCCCCCCAGCAAGGTGGAGATGGCTGGCAGTAGGCTTGCCACCAACATTACGGGGTCTATCCGTGCCGCCTCCGCTTTTTTCTTGAGCGCGTGAGCTAGTTTCTCGGGGAAAATTGACTCTAAAGGAATGCTTTGGCGAGCGTACTTCAGTAAGGGTTGAAGTCCCTTGGCCCCCTCCCGCAATGATTGTTCGCGGGCATGATCATTTAAGCAAGCTTTATAGAGGCTCTTTACGTCCCCTAGGCGATCGCCCGTGCGCTTGCTCAACGCCATTAAGGCTTGGGCGGTGGCCCCCTCCCCAAGCTCCTGTTTCACTATGTGGAGGATTTCCTCTCTAAGGTCTGTGGAACCTTCCTGGGGTTGGGGTGGTAGAGCTAGCTGGTGATCTGGGTTGACCGCGTGGAGAACTCCATCATTGGGTTCATCGACGATCGCCGCCTCAATATCCGGCGCTGTGGCCCCATCTAGCAGAATCCAATCCGCACCGTCATAGCCGCCACCCTTGGGAAATGGCTTATTCCACTGAAATGAACTTGGGTTTGCGTGCATCCAACGAGCGGCGGGGTAATGCTCGTAGATTTTCATTGCCTGCCGAGCACCACCTTCATCGCGATCAGGGCAGATTACCAGTTTCCCCTCAATGCCGCGAAACATCTCATAATCCCGCTCTGGCTGCCATTTAGCGCCAATGATGGTGGTGGCGAGGAACCCTAGTTTTCGGAATGCGTCGGCGGTTTTTTCCCCTTCGACAACAAACAGGTAGGGGGCCGAATCAATTTTTTCCAGGATTTCCTCGTAGTAGAGGGGCAAGGCCTGTGAGCGAATATGCTCCTTTAGGGCATCATCCACGTCACCGGCACGAACCCAGCGCCTTTTGACCTTGTAGGACTGAAAAATCTTTTTATCGCCGCCAGCGTCGTCTATGCGGTCAACCTTGATTCGATGTTCACCGTCTAAGCATTCATAGACCCAGCTTGTTTTCCCCGCCTTGCGGGGGGGCTTTTGCCATTCCTCATCACGGCGATCGCCCGGCGCTTTGGGTGGGCTCAAAAAGTCGCGAATTTCCCGTTTATGATTTTCGTCTCCCTCAAAATCCCAGCACTGCCATATACCCGTCTTGAGATCTACTTTGAGGATGTTTCCGCCGCAACCAGGGCAGATGAACTCAACCTGTGATCGCGACTCCTTGTGGACTTTTAGGCGATCGCGGTGGTCCAGTAAGT
>CALCTI010000024.1 GCA_937894105.1 uncultured cyanobacterium | reverse complement strand
AAACGTGGTAGGCGTCTCCCCATCCTGATTACCCGGTACTTTCTTTACAATCGCCTGATACTCGATATAGAACGTATCGTCATCGGGATCGTTATCCCCAGTAATCTGAGTACCGCCAAAGGAGAATTCAAGCTGCTGCCCCCCAGTAACAGAGCTGGTAGCCGGCGTGAGGGAAGAGCCGTTCGCCAGCCCAGGATCCGTTCCCGGTGTATCACCAGTGGGAACCACAGAACCATCAAAGGTGGTCCCGTCCAAAGTGGTCACCAACCGCGCCGAGCCGGGCACCAATTGCAGCCCATCAGGCACCAAATCGGTCACCACCACATCGTTAGTCACCCCCTCCGACAGCTTCACCGCCAATCGATAGGTCACCACCTCACCGATCGCCCCAGGGGTAGGATCCGTGGTGGAGTCAGCAGGGTTCTGGGTGGCAGGCTCGCTAGTGGTGGGAATGGACTTAATAATCGTCGGCGTAATGCCATCGATATCGATAGGCGAATTTGCCGTGGCCACATAGTCATTCGGATCACCACCCACCCCATCAACACCGGTCCGCTCCGTATCGGACGTAAACCCGTCATCATCGGAAACGTCGGTCACCGCGCCGTCCAAGCTGGTCCAAGTCAATTCGGAATTGCTCGCCAAATCAGCACCGGACACCGCAACGTTAGAAACGGTGCCGCTAACGGTCAGCGTAATTTGTTGCCCCGCCAGCACATCAATGCCGCCAGGGGTTTGTAAGGATAGCTGAGGCTGACCACCGCCAGTGGTGGTCAACTGGAAGTCCGTGGCATCCACACCAGCAACCGTAGTTCCCGCCGAATCCACCCCAATGGGAGCCGTAGGATCAGGTACAAACTGGGCTGGAAATAGGGTGCTGAGGTTGATATCAAAAGCATCGACCTCGGAACCGGCACCATCAATCACGATGGTGTAGGTCACCAAATCTCCAGGACGCCCACTGCTGTCGTTATCGGTGGGCACCCCAGGGGTCCGCACAATCACCGACTGATCCAGGGTTAGCGTCGGCTCGATTACCGTTATTGGTGCTGCAGGATTGGCAGCCGAAATACTGCTGGGAGTTCCATTAATTTCCCAATTGAGCTGAGTGGTCTGACCCCCATCGTCGTCGTTGTTCAGCTCAACGCCCCCCTGGTTGACCGCCTCATTTAGCACAACGGTGTCGTACTGAATTTTCAGCACCTGACTGCCGTCGTTGTTGGGGAAGGACAGGTTACGGATGGATTGGTTATTAGCAATCCCAAAGGTAAAGCCCCGCCCGTCCGCATCGGGAGTCACCAGCGCCTGAAATTCAGCCAAAGTCAACTCGTTGATCTTCTGATCCGGTTGTCCCGGCGTAATAATCACCAAATCATCCGCCGCTTCAAAGTCCGTAATCTCAACGAAGCCCAAGCCCGAATCAAATTTTTCGACAATTTCTGCCCTGGGAAAGGTCTCCTCGGGCAATAGGGCCGAAATCTCGAATCTCACTTTCTCGCCAATAACCGCGCGATCGCCATTGGTAACCGGGTCCGACCCTGGGGTACTGCCGTTATCAAACTCCGTTCCCACCAACGTTGTGGAAATTTCAGGGCGTAGCACCAACAGCCGAGTTTCGTTGGCATCAATAGGATTACCATTTGCCTCATCGGCGTAAACTCGCTGGATAGACCCTACGTCTGGGGCACCGTCAATGGAATCGGCATAGTCAATAAACGCTTCATTGACAACAATTTTGCCCGCTTCCACCGTGTCCGCGATCGCCACGTCGAAGAGAATACTGGAGTTAATCCCAGCGGCAAATCCCGTAGCCGCGTCAGTGGTATCGTCGATTTCAAAGGCAATTTCCACCAAACCGCCCACGATGCTCACCACCGGCGCAGTTTTGAAACCAGGGGGCGTGGTAATGCTCGAAATTTTCGATAGGTCGATCGCCCCAGCATTATCCAACAGGTCAAATTCAACCGGGTCCAAACTTTGGACAATGCGCAAATCGTGGGCGGGAGCATTACCAATATTGGACACATCCAAAGTGAAAGTCACCGTATCGCCCCCATCTCCAGAGGGGAACGCGGGCGATCCACCCCCGTCAAAGATACTTTCCTCAGTGGGACCGTAGTCTCCACTGTTTAAGCTCAACGTCTGCGTCAATCGCAGCACCGGCTCCGTAATAGCCACTTCAACGGGGTCGGAAATGCTTACCGGCGTTGTGGAGCTATCCACCGTTCCTTCGTTCGCAAACAAGCTGGCGGTGTTGGTACGAATTTCATCTCCCGCCGTTACCGCTGTGCCCGTAGCCTGGTCATAGGCTGCCACTCCCGCCTCATCCAACAACACCGCATTAAATTCGATAATCACAAACTCGCTGCCAGAGTTCGTACCGTCGTTGGCAATATTGCCAAATTTGAAATAAACGTCGGTGCCGGAGCTGTAGGTGTCGTCGTTGGTGGTGCCGCTGGCGGAAACGCGATCATCATTAAAGGCAGTCAAGGTTACCCCAGACAAGTCGCTGCCGGTTACCGTTTGTTTACCAGCATCAATATCACCCAACGAAGAGGTCACATCGCTAGTGTCCACCGCAGCGATCGCAAACCGGGCGCTCCCATCCACAAACTGCAAGCCGGTAGGCAAATTATCCCGAATCTGGAAATTATTATTCGTACCCTCCGCCAACTGGGTCACGATGCGATAAGTCACCACCTCTCCAATGGCGAGATTGCTACCGCTCGTGGTCCCCTCGCTAGTATTGGCAACGGTTTTAACCGGCGGAAAGCTAACAATTTGAATGGGCGCGTTGGCAGAGGTTTCGTAGGGGTTGGTGCCAGACTCGGAGTTGCGCTCAATGGAAGCAGCATCAATGGGCAAATCATCGGGCAAACTAGTCCAAGTTACCGTTGCCTCGCTATCAATATTGGAGGCACTGGTGGGCACGCTATTGTCAATCAGCCCCTCAACGGTGATGGTGATCACGCCCCCTGGGGGAATATCAAAGGTGGGAGCGCCCCCGGTACTTTGCAGCACATTGCCGCCAGTAATTTCAAAATTAGAATTCGTCGGTGGCGTTATTCCCGACGAGGTCCTGTCTGTACCGCCGTTATTTAACGCCTCGCTAAAGGTGGGGGATGCCAGCACCGACGGCAAGGGATTGTTGAGGGCCGCATCGTAAGCAATGGGGCGATCGCCAGCAACAGAAATCGTAATGGTGTAGGTTACCTCGTCCCCTGCATCACCTTCATTGTCCGTATCGCCAGTATCCCCAGGGGTCTGCACAATGACCGAGTTGGTAATACTGACATCCGGCTCACGAATTTGCACCACATCATCAGCCGTGGCCGTTTCCAGCTCCACCGTCTGCACTCCAGTAACAGTGGAATCGGGCTCGCGAGAGGTCCACTTAAACACTGCTTCGTTGCGCTTATTGCGTCCATGCTGACTGCCTGCAGCATCACGAACTCGCGCCGTATAGACCAAGGTGACCACTTCAGCGGTGTCATCATCTCGATCCGTGTTATCAATATTGCCCAACTCAAACGCCAGATCAGTCCTGTCTCCCAACGCAGGTTGAGTCGTCAAAGTCAAAGGCGTCACTCCCGAGCCTGACGATTGAGTCAAACTATCCACGCTGATAAATTCAAGCCCGCCGGGAAGACTATCTTCTAAAACAGCGCTATCGTAACTCCCTTCAGGTAAGGTGATATCAACTAGATACTGAGCCGTTTCGCCAATAGTGACCTGGTTTTCTAGGTCATTGCCCTCAGCATTAACGCTGGTTGAAATTACCTGTTTTGCTAAGGTAGGTTCCGCTAACTCAGTGCGAGCATCATCCTCAAGTACGCTCTTTTGCCCACCACCAGCAACGGACGGGCTGCCATTTTCGGGCACGTAGTTGTTACCCCCCTCAATCCCCGAAAAATTCAGGATTTCGGCCTGGTTATCGTAGGTTCCTCCTGCGCGAGCAACGTTGCTAACCCGCTAGGTATAGCTAATAACCAGCACGTTGGATCCATCGACCACCGCGTTACCGAAGGCATCCCGACCAGGATTGACTCCCCCTTGAGCCAGGGGATCGGTGTTGCTGTTATCGTCAACGATTTGCACACCTGTGGAGCTCGAGCTCGCCTGCGTGCGGAAGAAGTTTGCAGCAAAGTCTGCTGCCGTAGCGATCGCAGTCCCTGATGCATTGGCGATCGCGAGCTGTGTGCCCGGATCAGAAGCTAGGGTGACGGAAAGGTCCAGAGTGGCAGGATCAACCACCAGCCCTTCAGGCAAGGTATCAACTAAGCGCAAGTCATAAACACTATTGCCACCGAAGTTAGTCACCCGAACTTCAAAGTCAACAAAATCACCAGCATCTGGTTCAGCAACAACGGTGGTGTTGTCATCTCCTTCCCGTGCGCCAAGCTGGTTCTTCTCCAGCACCGGCACCGGCTGTAGGGTTTCCACCCGCACAATGGTGTCCTGGGGGATCTCCTGCGCCTGGGTATTGTCGTAGGTCACCTGCGCTTGATTCGTTAGGAATAGGCGATCGTCAAATGCTTCATCCTCAACCCGCACCGTCACCAAAAGATCTAAGGTGCCAGACTCAGTGGTGACGTTGTTGAACCGGCCAAAATCCACCGTAAAACGATTTTCAGGGTCGCTAACTGCGCTAACGGTTCCAGTTAAGTCACTCTCGAGGGTCTGTGCCCCTTCACTGCCCTGACCCGGTCCATAGAGACTGTGGGCCGGTCCGAAAGCCAGCTGCCCAGCCACGGGCACCGCAACCTGCCCAGGTCCCGGCGTGGCTAACGTTGACCGCAGTGCGACATTTCCGCTCACTCCGTCGGTGGCATCGTCAACGTCGGAAATGGGTAGTGGCAAGTAATCGATTAATTGAAAATTCTCAGCATCGGGAGCTGGGATATCCGCAATGGTGATGCGGTAAGTGACCAAATCGCCAACTTTTACCCGCTGTAGTTTGTTAGCGCCGCTTTGAAGATCGCCCTCCTCGTCAATGGAGAATCCAAGATTGTCGCCAGTGTTCTCAATCGCGACACTGTTGACCGCATAAACTCGCTTAACGGCTTGCGGCAGAGGCGGTACGCTAATGGAAGTGTTCGTATCATCCGAAGGAGCAGCCCCAACAATGGCACTACCATCGAGGTTGACAACGGTGCCGGTGATTCGAGCATCGCTGAACAAAATATCCGTGGCATCAACACTTTCATCCCCAGTAAACCCGGGCTCCTCATCCAAATCAGAGAAGGTTTGTTGCACCACTGTTTCGTAAGTGATGGTGCCTCGCAATCCTCCTGCACCATCACCATTTAAAATTCCAGGCGCGCCAGAAACGTTATCTCGAAGAATCTGGGAAATGTTGAATTGCAGCCGTGTTGACCCATCTGACCGGTCAGCATCGTTGTAAATATCGGCCCCTGTACTCTGGCCACTCCCGGTTCGGATCACTTCCGTAAAGTCGCTGGGGTCCAAGGTGATTTGAACCGTGTTATCGTCACCGAGCCCGTCGCCGGTTAACTCCAACGTGACGGTGGTGTTTTCTAAGCGCTGACCGTCGGAGAAAACATCGTCGATGATCACATCAGCAAAGTTAAAGTAGTCCGAAACCTGGAAGTTAGTGGTGTATTCCAGCCTGCCGCCGGGGGCGGAATCACCGCTGACGCCTTTTTGAATGGCGATCGACTGATCTTCCAAGGTGACAGACGCAGGAGCCGCCACCTTAGTCAGAGGTTGGAAAGGCTCTGCACCAGTATTGGACTCGAAGTCGGTGAAGGATGCCGTCGCAGCGTTTCCAGTGTTGGGATTAACCGCTGTGGGATTAACACTGGCTGTGTTTTGCGAATTTAAAAACGCTCCCGTATTAGGGCTCAAGATTGAATCCGAACCATCACGGGTCTCAGGCACGTAGACGGTATATTCAACAACAACGTCCCCGTCTGAACCACTTGCTTCTCGAATAACGAAGCTAAGGGTTCCATTTGTGTCCGTATCCGCCTGCTCAGCAGCAGCAGAGGGGCTTTGGTCGCCAATGGGAGGCTGCTGAATGATGTCAACTCTGGCGTCAGAATTGAGACTGATTAATTGAAAATCTGCTGGCAGAATGTCTTCCACCACCAAATCCCTAACCGTAACGTCCTCGTCTATCTCAATGGTCAAGGTATAGGTGACGGGGAAGTTTGATCCGGTGGCAGTCTCGTTTTCCGGCGCGTCCACTTCCTTGGTTAATGCGTAAATTCGTGCCTCGGTGGTTTGGGCGATCGCCCCCCCAACCTCTGGACCATTAGCTCCCGTCGGCGTATCCCCAAAGATATAACCACCCCGCGCATGGATACTGGCCGCCGAAGAATCCAGCACAGCGCCGCCAAACGTTAGGGTTGCCTCCGGCTGCTCCGGTGTAAAACTACCAAAGGGCAGCTGATACACTCGCCACTCCGTCCCATTTGCCAATCCTAAAGCCGCCCCATCTGGCACTTGAATGGCATTGGAGTCGAGAGGATCATCCACCCGACTAAGAGGATGCACCACTGGACTAGAACTCCACTGGGAATTCGTGGCATCCCAGGTATAGGTCTGAATGGGCGCTAACGACAGTCCTAAATAATTCGCTGAGGCAGGCACCCCTTCCACCGTGGGCGGGATAAACAAATCCACGAAGGGACCGTAACCTATTTCACCACTTCCCGCCGTCGACGGGTTATCAAGAGTGACCGTTAGGTCAAAAGGCTCGTGATAATTCGCTTCTGCGGGCAAACCAAGAGTGATAGCAGGAGGTTGGAAAGGCATAGGACGATCACGCTAAATAGATGCGGTAGGAACTGGAATGGGCTAGTGGAAGAAGAAAACAATCGAGGAGGTCAGAAAAGTTCAAAAAAATGTTTCATTTAATACACGAAACTCCGTAAATGGGCTAGAGTACTGCGTATGCCTTAGCTAGTTGGAAAAGTCAGGTCGCCGCTACGGCGATCAATCGAGATAGATCTCAATCAATGTCGTGCTCAGCCATGACAAACTCGCTGTGAATAAAATCCACAACAAACTGGCGGGACAGAAGCCCCCTTTTTTCAGGGCTGCAGCTGTCCGGCGACGCCAAGGTCTATTTAGAAACCGAATGGTTTCCAATGGGCAAGGTTTGGATGCACAGGGTTCGCAGACAGCGCTTTGCTTAAGCGCTACGAACGTGAGATCACCTTACGGATATCTTCGAGCTAAAATTCGACGGATATTGACAGAGAGCTCAGAAAAAAGCTGTCAGCAAAAATTTGGCGCACCGTAAATGACGCGATATGAGCTGATGCATCCTGATGATTGAGAGAGTAGAAGTTCTGACGAAAAGCATGGTTGCTTTTCTCGGTAGGCGTTTTACTGGAATTAACAGCGCCAAGCATTGGAGGCTGTAATGCAACCAAGGGCAGGCACTTAAAACGGGTATCGAGACGGAGGTTCAAAAAGCGACGGGCGAGCGATTTTCGTCACTACATAAGTTTTCGAAGGAAACTAATGCAGAGGCTATTTAATCATTAGAGTCCAACCGGTTAGGGAAGGGCAGGTTTAATACGCACTTGGTGGCTTCTTGTAAGTTACGTAGCCTTGCTTACGTAATCTAAAATTATCACGATTCTGATAACTTTTATTTACAAGGTAATCTGCCATTCGGGTGATGATAAATCTTTAATGACTGGTTTATAGTATGGTGCAAATTTTCGATGTTGTCGTTGTTTTGGATCACAACGTTTGCGCGATCGCACTTCTGATCCAGGGGCATTTGGGCCGCGATTCGGCTTTGGGCATTGGCAAGACTTAGGGAATCACGCTCCATAAGTCGCCGCTGCTGCACCGCTGCATCGCAAGCCACTACCCAAATTTCATCCACTAAGTATTCCAGCTGGGCTTCGAACAGGAGCGGAATTGCCAAAATTAACGGCTGGGTGTCTGGGGTATGGCGATCGCGCCACCGTTGCACCCTCTTCCCGAGGCGATCGCCCACCCAAGGATGAATTAACTGCTCCAGCCATTTCCGCTCATGGGGTTGGTCAAATATCAACTGTCCCAAGCGCGATCGATCCAAAGTGCCATCAGGCTGCAATATTGTTACCCCATAGCGGCGGGCGATCGCCTCTAAAGCTTCACTACCGGGAAGAACCGCCTGACGAGCCAGCACATCCGCATCTAACACCTCGCACCCGTAATGCTGGTGAAGATATTGGGTTACCGTTGTTTTCCCCGTCCCAATGCCTCCCGTAACGCCAATAATTAAGCCCATACCCTTAATTTCTGTGCTGATTTTGTCAAAACACGCCGAAAACGTAATTAAGAATCAGTTTTATTTTTCGACGAAACCCTTTGTCTGTAAGCGGATCCGCTGTATTTACATCTTTTTACTCCATTGACCCAAGTCGCCTGGGCCGATAGCTTTAGTTACAGCAAATAAATAAAAAGATTGACTTTAGGAATAGAACCTTGGCTAAGACCGTCATCGCAGGTAATTGGAAAATGTTCAAAACCCAGCGGGAAACCCTGGAGTTTTTAAAGGATTTTGTGGGGAAAGTTAGCGAAACGCCCAGCGATCGCGGAATCGTACTCTGTGTGCCCTTCACCAACCTCAGCATCCTATCCAAAAATCTGCACGGTAGCCGTATCAACATTGGCGCCCAGAATATGCACTGGGAAGCCAGCGGAGCCTACACCGGGGAAATTTCCGGCAATATGCTCACCGAAATTGGCATCCGCTACGTCATTATTGGACACAGCGAGCGCCGGGAATATTTTGGCGAAACCAATGCCACCGTTAACCTACGCCTAAAAGCGGTTCAGGACGCGGGCATGACTCCCATCTTGTGCGTTGGCGAATCGAAAGTGCAGCGAGACGCCGGAGAAACGGAAGCCCATATTATGAAGCAGCTAAAAGAGGGACTGGAGGGGGTTGACCAGAAAAACTTGATTATTGCCTACGAGCCTATTTGGGCGATCGGCACTGGCGACACCTGCGATGCCAAGGAAGCTAACCGGGTGATTGGGGTTATTCGCAGCCAGCTCTCTAACGCAGATATGACCATTCAGTATGGCGGTTCGGTAAAGCCTGGCAATGTGGACGGAATTATGGCGCAGCCGGAAATTAATGGAGCCCTGGTGGGCGGCGCAAGTTTGGAGCCAGGGGATTTTTCTCGCATTGTTAACTACAAATAGGATACGCCTGAGGAAAGCTACCAGGAAAATTTTCTAGGGCTTGTCGTCAGTTAAACTCCAGCAGCTTTAGGCAATGGGACGTGCA
>CALCTI010000023.1 GCA_937894105.1 uncultured cyanobacterium | reverse complement strand
GAAACACTTCCCACTGCCCCAGAAACGCCTTCCCTTGTTGATGCCAAAACTGAGGCGATGGCCCTTGCGATCGCCGATGCGATGGATGATCGTAAGGGGGAAGATATTGTGCTGCTGAAGCTGGCGGACGTGTCTTATATCGCCGACTATTTCGTCATTGGCACCGCCCAATCCCGCGCCCAAATTCGTGCCATGTCCCAGTCCGTGCGCGATCGCGTTGAAGCCGAATTCGAGATGCGCCCTTTCAACGTGTCCGGCGAAGGGGACAGCGCCTGGGTACTCCAGGATTACGGCGACATTATTGTGCATATTTTGATGCCCGATGAACGCGCTTATTACAATTTAGAAGCCTTTTGGGGGCACGGCGAAACCATTCACTTTGAGCCTTCCATGGTCGCCGCCTCCCCCCAGTCTGGTCCTGCCTATAACCGTTCCCCAGAGTCTACTGACTAAACTGATTTCCCCACTGTCGCCAGCCTATGCCTCAGACTTCTACACCGATCTGCCCTGTTCCTCCCGAACAGCAGCCCCTTAACGAGTTCACCGAAATCAAAGAAGCCTGGCTATTTTCCTGGTTGACTCTTCCTCGGGCCACTTACATCCGCAAGCTTCTTACGGTGGGGCTATTGGGCTGGGTGCTATTAGGTTGGCCCCTTGCCGCCGCCAGTTTCCCCCCCACCAAAGCTCCCATCCATTTTTTGATTAGCGCTTCCGGTGCGGCGATCGCCACGGTTACCCTACTGTTGGTACACCTGTACATTGGCTGGCGGCACGTGCGCTATCGTCTGACTAATCCCACCGTTGAATACGAGGAATCAGGATGGTACGACGGTCAAATGTGGACCAAAACCGATACTGAACTGGCGAAAGATCAACTGGTCGCCGCCTATGAAGTGCAGCCTATTTTTGTGCGTTTACGATGGACCTTTGCCACCTTGTGCAGCTTTGGAGCCCTGGGAACAGCTCTCTGGGTCGTTGCTTAAAGGGATTATGGCGATCGTTTAAACTGACAGAACCAGGGACGCTAGATAACCATAACTATGTAGGGTGCGCAACAATGTGCCCCGAGCTTGCCCCGAAAAATTGCATCGCAAGACTGCATCGCAAGGGCGCATCGCAGACTGCACTATGCGACTTCAGCGTTGGGTAGCCACCATCCAGCTTTTATGTCCCAAAAATTTTAATCTCACGACAATAGAGACCAAAGCGACAAAGCTATATGAATCGCCCCAAAGCAAAGCGCACCGCCGATATCACCGTAAAGCTGCTTCGGGAAGGTATCGCCGAGTCTCAGCATCAGGTGCAGGCGGTAGTTTGCGATGAACGGGGACGGGTGCTGATGAGCGCCGGATCGACGGAAGCCTCTGCTGTTATTCGCTCCTCCCTCAAGCCATTCCAAGCGGTAGCGGTGGCCAGCTCTGGCACCCTCGAGCGCTTTGCACTGGATAACCGTAACCTGGCTATTATGTGTAGCTCCCACCAGGGCACCATTAATCATGCCCGCCAGGCGTTTAACGTGCTGTGGCGCTGTGATGTGGAGCCGTCGGCCTTACAGTGTCCCTGTCCCGAGGGAAAGAAAAGCCGTCTTCAGCACAATTGCTCAGGAAAACATGCGGGAATGCTTGCCCTGTGTCGCAAACAGGATTGGCCCCTGGAAGATTACACTCAGCAGGGGCATCCGGTGCAGCAATACATTGTGGACAAAATCGGCGAATTTTTGGAGATGCCAGCGCAGGAGCTGATTGTGGCGCGGGATGATTGCGGCGCACCCACTTATTTAATGCGTTTGTCCCAAATGGCTCAGCTTTATGCCATGTTAGCCAGCGGCAATCGTCTGGATATGGAGCGTATTGTGCGGGCAATGACCAGTTATCCGGAGCTGATTTCCGGCAAGGGGGGCTTTGATACGGAGCTAATGCAGGCGACCCAGGGAGAGTTGGTGAGTAAGTCCGGGGCCGAAGGGGTGCAGTGTATTGGTCGGGTGGGGCACGGTTTGGGGCTTGCCATTAAAGTGTCCGACGGACAGAGGCGGGCGAAGTATGCGGCGGCGATTCATCTGTTGCGTCAGCTGGGGTGGATGTCTCCCGATGCGGCAGATTCTTTGGGCGATCGCTATATCAATCTCACCCCCTTTAAGCGCCTGGACGTGGTAGGTGAATTAGCCATGGCATAGATGGCACTGGTATTAGATCGCAGCTCTGGCATTTAGATCGAAACGGTATGGGTTTAGCCTTCTAGAGGTTGACGGCTAGGGGCAAAACTACGGCGAAGGTGGGGCGTTAGTCACAGTGTTTTCAAC
>CALCTI010000022.1 GCA_937894105.1 uncultured cyanobacterium | reverse complement strand
ATGGAGGATTTCCCCGTTGTACTCCACCGCAACCAACCTGGGGTTCAGGTTCCAATGGGTTAAAGCGTCGTATACCGTTAATCCCGCGGCACAGGTACGGGATTCCCCATTCATTTGAACCTCAAGGGTTTTAGCCTTTATCGGAGCACCTTCCACGCTTTTCTCCAGTGTTTCTTATAGAGTTTCTCTTTCTCAATTTCAAAAGGCGTGTGCCCCCGCGTAAGGCTTTTGACGTTGAATCAATAGCACTACCCAGCCCCATTGCCCCAGTCACATTGAACCAGCCGACCTAACTTCAACGGTGCAAACGCAGCTTGAATCCAGCGCCTCTCCTTATTTAGGGATCCATTACGCAAAACTCCAGCAAAGAGATCCCCAAAGAAGAGTTAACGATAGGGGTGTGCCAACGCATCGCAATCGCATCGCAGCCACTAAAGCCTTTGATACGGTTCGCTAGTCATGCACCCTACGCGAGGGATAGGGATTTAGGTCGAATTTAGGTCACTCGGCTGGGGCACATGAATCCTTGTTAGGTAGCAACTCTTCTGATCCTAAGTCCAATTATTTTGAGTAGGGTGAAGCGGCTATTTTTTAGTAATCGTTTTTAGCAATTGCTGCAAACTTTTATTGTGGAAGTGAGCATTTTTCCGATGTTTTCACAGGTGCTTAAGTACCGGAAAACGCCACTGGGCTGGCACTTGAGCCAGTACGGTCTGGGGAGAAGAACCGTAGCTTCCGCGCAATAAAGTTTTAACGGTGGCGATTAAACCGTTTAGCAACGGCTGTTCGCTAGCGCCCTTGGCGAGATGCTGCAAACCATGACTGTAGGCTTCAACGGCAGCGCCTAGGTGATAGTCAGAGGTGGGGCGATCGCCTATCTCCGAAGCACTTTCACTCGTTAGGGGATGCTGGGACAGGTACTGGTGAAGCTGGGCCTAGTGGCGTGCCGTAATGGCACGGTCAAAGGTAACGGGAATGTGGGATTCAATGACGAGGGCTTGGTTATAAGCGGTGATCGCCTGTTGGCAATAGGTCCACTCGGCATGGGGATCCTGGCGCTGGGCAAAGTGGCCCAGGGCGCGATAGGCAATGCCCAGGTTATTGCAGGTGGCGGCGAAGGCGGCAGGGTATTGCTGGCGATCGCGATAAGCCAACGCCCCGTGGTAAGCGGTCACCCCATGGTCCAGCCATTGGGGATTGCGATCGCCCCGATGGAGGGTTAGGTACGCAGTGCCCAGGTTGGTTTGCAGGGTGCCGTAGTGGTAATCAGGGGCAAGGGACCTATCCGAATAACGGCGGTTCCCGTAGCAGCGAAGACCTTGACGATAGGCGTTGATTGCTTTTTTAAAGCGGCGATGGTCCAGATCAGAGCGATCGCCATTGCCCTGGGTCCAATACGCCATTCCTAAACTATTGTAGGTTTGCACCAGCCACTGGGCATCGCCGTCGGTGAACCGTTGGCAGTGGCGGATTTTTAACCACTGGCTAGCGATCGCCTGGCGGTAAGCGTTCACAACCAAAGCTTGATTTTGACTAAGTTTGCTGGTTGTCTTGGGGGAAATCCCGTGGCGAATCAGGCTTTGCCGGGTTTCCCCTAAGGTGCGCAGTAAATTGACGCGACGGTTTAGAAGCTGACTATTTTGACCATCACGTCGCTCAAAGGATCGGTTCGCTAGGGCTTGGTCGAGAGGATCCAGCGCCCCTTGGAAACAGTCACACGCCTTTTGTAAATCGCGCTCAACGGCACGCTGATGGGAATCTCCGGACCGTCGTCGCTGGTCCCGGGTGCCGGTTAGGGCACGGGCGCTGTGGCAATGCCCCAGGGTTTCGTAAATTTGCGCCTGCTCAAACAGGGTAGGGCGGTGGTCTGCCAAAAGCTGGTGACCAATTTCAATGGCGCGATCCATTAAACGGCGATCGCCTGGAGCCCCCTGGGCCGACTGGGCCAACACTAACCAAGCATCCAAAGCGTTAGGCACCGAGGCATCCGGAGGCGATAGGGGGTCCTTTATGTGGCTGCCCCCTTGAGCGCGTACCTTTTGAAGGGCGATCGCCTTTTGAGAGAGCAGCGCTGTTCTTGCAGATCCATTACCAGCAGTTCCATTGCCAGCGAGTCCATTCCGCCTATCTGCATTGCCAATCTCTGCATTACCCACCGTTTCGCCAATATCCACATTGCCAGTATCAAAATTGCCCCCCGCGTCACTGTTACCGGGGGAGCTTTGCCAGGGAAAGGCTTGAATGGTCTCAAGCTGAGGTTGGAATGATCGTTGGGGGGCGATCGCCTCGTCGGACGCCTCAGGGGCAAAGGGGCGGGGATCGCCGTCAAACTCAAAAAATCCCGTATGCCACTGCCAAAAATCGGGAGCCGACTGACAAATTGAATTCACCCACGGGCGAGGCACCCAAAGGATCAGCGCTCCAGCGGCGGGCAAAGGGCGCTTTGGCAGTTGGTTCAAATTTTGCAGAAACTGGCGCTGAATATGGGGCGATTGGCGGGTTAGATCCTCAATGCCAAAAAGCTGCACCACCGGGTCGTGGTTAGGGGCGGTGCTGGTCAAATAGCCCTGGGGCGTGGGGCGATAGTGCTGATTCGTGTGCCGATACTGCTGAAATCCATCAAAAATTGACTGTTGTAGGCTGGGGCGCTGGGGATCCAAAGTCACGGTCACCACTTGGGAAATCAGCTCCCCTCGGTGGGTTCCCATGGCGCGATCGCGAATTAGGCGCTGGGACAAATGGGCGCGCACCACCAAGTCATCACAGACCGCCACAAACACCTGCCGCCGCAGCTCCAGCCCCAATGACTGCTTCAAGCGATCGTAGGTTTTTTGGTTCCACTCCGATAGCTCAATGGGACTTCCCAGGGACGCAAAGCCGGATAAATGGGCTGACTTTAACCCCGTCGACAAGCCTGGCGAAGGGTTAGGCAAGCTTCGGGGAGGATGGATATCAAAGGCTTGATATCCAACACGTTTATCTTGGGCGGGATTGCTGGCGAGCTTATCCAGAGTAGGCGTTTTCTGAGCAGGCATTGGGGCAACCGGTGATAGTAGGGGAACTGCGGTTGGCGGTAAATGCTTCCCTATGTTGAAGTATCCAACCGTTCGTACTTCCTTTTTCAGGGGCTGATCCCAGTTTCAGGACGCCCAAACGGTAGAACTTCCGCTCCAATGCCAGGGATAGGGGCCGATCGCCCGGCGATCGCCTCCCCACGGTTCCCCAGTCGCGATCCGCCGGTCCCAATAATCTGTGCCCCCCTAGACAATGGCAAAAGCAATCCTGACGCACAATATCCGCATTTACCACGGACAACAACGTGTCAATTTTTGCAAAGCCACTGTAAAAGTAATTAAGGGCGCCTCCGTCATTTCACAGGCTTTCTACGGGTGCTCAACCTGTGGTCACAATTGCCTAAAAAATTGCTGGCAGGCCCTATCTAGAAGTGAGGCTTACGGAGGCGATCGCCAGTTAACTTAATCGGGTCAACTGGATTCAAAATCGCTCCAATCCTTGCGTTAAATGTTCACCACAGCGTCCCGTTTTGCGTAATGCTGGATCCGTGATTGAAACTGATGTCCATCAACAGCTAAGAGCCTTTTTACGGTCTCGAGGGGAGCTACCGTGGCTGCACCATTTATCGATGGCTCGGCTGGTGGCGCGAGCGCTGCGGGTAAATCGCACCGCCATTGTCCAAGTGGGATCGGCCGCTGGCACCGGTCGCCATCGTCTTAGCTATCTCACCCCGGTCTTGCTCGCCCCAGAGTCCGTGGTGATCGTAGCCATGCCCGACGTGCAGCAGCGTTTAATCCACATTGAGCTGCCGCGCCTACGCCAGTGGCTAGACGGTCGCCCCCATGCCCAGCGCCCCATTATTCAGTGCCAAGACCGGTCTACCTTGCCGAACTTACACAACACTGACGCCCTTGTGCTGACTTCTCCCAGCCAGTGGTTAGACAGTGCCCTGTCCGACCACTGTCCCTTTCGCGGCATCACCACCATCATTGACGGAGCTGACGATTTAGAACATTGGGCGCGGCAGATTTTGACCGTAGAGATTCAACCGTCCCACTGGCAGGGGCTGATGTTGGCCTATCCCGACGCCGCCGACACCATTCGCGATACCCGGGTGGCTTTAACCCATCGCGTGTTGCGCCACCCCCCTAGCCCCTATGAATGCTGGAGCCTCGATAGCCAAGAGCGCCAATGGTTGCAAGGGCTGCTAGATGATTTAGACAGCATTGGAGCTTTGGGCGATCGCGCCTTACCCCAATGGCAGCAGCTGTCGAGCACCCTAGCCACCCCCAACCATCCAGTGCTGGTGCATTTAGATCGGCGCATGGGGCAATTTCATCTATCCTGTAGTCCCCTCCATCTGGCAGATCACCTGGCTCCCCTCTGGCAAAGTCAAACCACCCTTTTTATTGGCAGTTGCCTCGACGGCGATGCCCAAGCCTCAATTTTTCAACAGCGAGTAGGGCTAGACCGACTGCAAAATCTAGACCTATCCGACGGATCCTGCGAAAGCAGCAATTCACTGGGGGATTCGGAGGATTCGGGGAATTCGGGGAATGTTCAAAGGGGGAAACTATCCCCAGCCCCAGATATGCCCCATCCCACCCTGACCTGCTTGAAATTTTCTCCGGATCGTCAACAGGAGTCAATTCAGCTTTACCTTCCCGACCGGCTCCCCCTGCCCAATACTCCCCAATACCAGCAAGCGCTGTTGCACCATATTCACCAGCTTCTCAGCCGTTACGACGCCCCTGACAATGACGCCCAGGGAGCCCAGGAAGAGCGGGGAATTGTAGGCACCACAGTCAACCTTGTTAGCGACTTACCCTTAAAAAATCAGCTAGCGACGCGACTAGCCGCCAACTTTGGATCGCGGGTGCGGGTGGAAGAAACGGGTTTGGACGATAACGGCATTTTGGTGTGTACTAGGGAAATATGGCGATCGCCCCAGCAACAGTTGCCGGTGCCGAAACTGCTGGTA
>CALCTI010000021.1 GCA_937894105.1 uncultured cyanobacterium | reverse complement strand
CCCCTCTCGGGTGCGGTCTTCAACTCTCTGGCGTGGGGGCCGGTGCTCCGTGGGGGGGGGGCGGGCGGCGGTTGGGTCGCCGCAGGCGATCGCGGATGGACTCGGCTCAGCCACGGGAGTTTCCGACTGGGGACGCAACAGCCAATTCACCAGCGCCCAGGATGCAACACCGGTGACCAATCCCAAACCAATGCCCGACAAAATTACCGCCAACGGGTCATCCCATAGCGATCGCGCCTCCTTATCGTCGTCCGCTGCCCGGGGGATATCGTCGTTATACCCTCCCCCACGCCCCACTGCTTCGGTAACCGGCGCGGCTCGACCAATGGCAACGGTCTTCATCTGGGAGTTCGTTCGAGTGTTGGGCGATCGCGGCGACGTTTGGGGCACCGGGTATGCCGCCGGGGTTTGGGGCATCGGCACCGCCCCGCCGGGCATCGGCGTGGGAACGATCAGAGCTGCCGTGCCCCCCTCCTGCTCCAGCGCCTGTAATGCTTCGTGGGCTGACGCGTAGCGCTGCCCTGGTTGGTGGCTCAGCATTGTATCTAGCACCGTGGCCAAACCCGGTGCCACCTGGGCATAGGATCGCCAATTCCACCGCAGCTCGCGATCGTCAAACAGTTCCTGGGGCTCGCGTCCCGTGAGCAACACCGCCGCCGTCGCCGCCAGGGCATATAAATCGCTACTGGGATAGGCCCGCCCCGACTGGATTTGCTCGCTAGGGGAAAAGCCACTTTTGCCCACCGTCGTCGCCTGAACCACCGTGGCATCAGAATCATAGATGCGACTAGCCAGCTCCTTCACCACCCCAAAATCAATTAGCACCGGCAGGGAGTCCCGCTCCCGCAGAATGATGTTATCCGGCGCAATATCCCGATGCACAATGCCCAGCCCGTGGAGATAGCTCAGCACCGGTAATAATTGCTCCAATAAATGCTGCACCTCGGAATCCGTAAATGCTTCCCCCTGTTGCGATCGCTGGGTCAACAGCTGGCGATAGGTGGGACCCTCCACAAAATCCTGCACCAAAAACACCCGGTTCTCATCCTCAAACGTGGCCTGAAACCGGGGAATTTGCGGATGATTAATTTGATATAAAACTGACGCCTCTCGCCGAAATAGCTCTCGCCCCTTATCAGAGGCATAGGCATTCGCAGGGGGCATAAACTCCTTTAACGCGCAGCGCTCATTAAAGCGCCCTTGATCCTCAGCCAAATAGGTTCGACCAAAGCCCCCTTGCCCCAAAATCCCCACCAAGCGATAGCGACTTTGTAAAACGGTTCCATCAGATAGCGGCGGTTGCATAGGCTCAGCTTAAAAGCGATCTCTCCAGTGGATTTTCAAAAGCGCCCAAGAGGTTTAGGGCATATCTAAAAAGCAGCGACAGGCGCAAAAATAATAAGCGGGGACAACAGGGATGGCAAAGGCGATAAATTAACAGCTTAAAAATAACAGCTTAAAAATAACGGAACAGAACTGGTAGCACCAGGGTAACCGTGCCAAAGTGGCATATGGGTTAACATCCCGGCCGATGGGCTGAAAAGTAACAGACTGGAAATAAGTCACCCTTAAAAACTGCTGTTCAGTTCATGATCACAGTCGTGATCGCAGTTTTTAAAGCACTTTTAATCCTATCTGATCGCTTTTGAAATCCATCGTCTCCAGGGACAGATTTTCCTAAGGGCATCCAACGTCTACCTTTTTGTCCAGGGATTACCCACCCAGTCCCACCGCAAAAAACAGTGTCTGACACCCTCGGGCACTGTCAGATTTCCGCCTCCCAGAGCCGAAGCCATCCATCAAAATTATTCATTGAACGGTTGTCAAAATAACCGTCTAATTTTGGCTTAAACGACCGCCAGCTCGGACACCCACCCAAATACCCACTTCCGAGAGAATCCAAAGAAAATCAAAAGATAGTGTTAAAATCTCCATGAATATGCCTCGAGGGTCTACCGTGATTTGCTCTGCAACTTCTCCGATCCCGTCATCGCCTCCGAGGGTGGCAAAGAACGGCCGCCTGCGTATCTTTTCTGGCTCCTCCAACGTCACTCTGGCCGAAGAAGTTGCTCGATATTTAGGGATACAAACGGGACCAATGGTGCGCAAAAAGTTCGCCGATGGTGAGCTTTACGTTCAAATTCAAGAGTCGATTCGCGGCTGTGATGTGTATTTAATCCAACCCGTTTGCCGCCCGGTCAATGATCATCTGATGGAATTGATGATTATGATCGACGCTTGCCGCCGCGCCTCAGCCCGGCAAATTACGGCAGTGATTCCCTACTACGGCTACGCTCGTGCTGATCGCAAAACCGCCGGACGAGAGTCGATCGCGGCCAAACTGGTGGCCAATGTGATTACCAAAGCCGGAGCCAATCGGGTGTTGGCAATGGATTTACATTCGGCCCAAATCCAAGGCTATTTTGATATTCCCCTGGACCATGTGTTCGGTGCGCCGGTGCTGATTGATTATTTAGACAGCAAAAATTTTGATGATCTGGTGGTGGTTTCTCCGGATGTGGGCGGTGTGGTGCGTGCCCGTGCCTTTGCTAAAAAGCTACACGATGCTCCCCTGGCGATTATTGATAAGCGTCGCCAAGCCCACAACGTGGCTGAAGTGCTGAATATTATTGGTGATGTGCGCGGCAAGACGGCTGTGATTGTCGATGACATTATCGATACGGGGGGCACGCTGATGGAAGGGGCGCGACTGTTGCGTAAACAGGGAGCCAAGGCGGTGTATGCCTGTGCGACCCATGCGGTTTTTTCGCCTCCGGCAACGGATCGCCTGGCGAGCGGCTTGTTTGAGGAAATTATTGTTACTAACACTATTCCAGTGCCAGAGCACCACCGTTTCGATCAATTAACGGTGCTATCGGTGGCGAATGTGATTGGCGAGACGATTTGGCGTATTCACGAAGATTCGTCCGTGAGCAGTATGTTTAGCTAAGCTGCTGTTTTAGCGAGTCTCTTTGACCCTTTGACAGACATATTGACAGACATAATTTTTCCAGACAAATTTTTCTAGGAATTCTATGGATATTTTGCCGGCGATCGATTTGTTGGGCGGCCGTTGTGTGCGCCTATTTCAGGGGGATTATGACCAGGCGGAAACGTTTTACGATGACCCCGCGATCGCCGCAGCCCAATGGTTGAATGCAGGCACTCGGTGGCTTCACCTGGTGGATTTGGATGGGGCTAAGGCGGGAGAGCTAACTAATTTGCCGGCGATTGAGGCGATCGCTCAGGCAGCTCAGCCCAAGGGAGTGTCCATTCAAGTGGGCGGCGGGGTGCGGTCTCGCGATCGCATTTCCCAGCTATTGGACCTGGGGGTATCCCGAGTGATTGTGGGCACCGTTGCTGTGGAGCAGCCGGACAAGGTTGCTAACTGGTGCTCCGAGTTTCCCGGTCAGGTGGTCATTGGTATCGATGCTCGCGATGGCAATGTGGCCACTCGGGGCTGGCTGGAAACGTCCACGATTCGAGCGGTGGATTTGGCGAAGAAGGCGGAGGCTTGGCAGGCGGCGGCGATCGTCTATACCGATATCAGTCGCGATGGCACCATGACGGGACCTAATAAGCCGGCGCTAAGGGAAATGGCAGAGGCGGTCGATGTGCCGGTCATTGCGTCTGGTGGGATTAGTTCAGTGACGGATTTATTAAGTCTTTTGGCGATTGAATCCGTTGGGGTGACTGGGGCGATTATTGGGAAGGCCCTTTATTCTGGGGCGATCGATTTGAAGGAGGCTATGCAGGCGGTTGGTCCGGGGCGTTTACAGGACGTTCCCCTGGATCTCGATTCAAGCACTTTTGCCTGAATTCCACGTCTCTCCTTCGTTAGCTTCGTGCCAAATCTCTGAGTCTCAGGGGCTTTGCCCCCGAACCCCCACCCAAGGAACACTGTCCCTTGGGAATCCCCATAGTTAGGAAGAAGAAGGGTTACGGAATCAGTAGAACGGGGCAAGGGGATAGGTCGATGACCCGGTGGCTAGTGCTTTTGCCTTCACCTTCGTGCGCCAGGTCCATCCCTTTACACCCCATCACAATTAGGTCGGCTTCCATTTCATCCGCTACGTCGCAAATGGTAAAGGAGGGCTTCCCTTCTCGCTCGATCGCCCGTACTTCAATTCCTTGCTCCGCAAACATCCGATTTGCACTATTTAGCAACTCGGATGTGGCCTGATGGGCCGCATCTGGATTGTCAGATTCACCCACAACAGAAAGCACGATCAAGCTGCTGTTATGGGTCTTGACCAGTTCGATAACTTTTGTTGCCGCTTCCACGGATTCTTGGGAGCGATCTATGGCAAACAGGACGGTTTTGAACATGATTTAAGGGACAATAAGGTCCACAAGACGCATTATATGGAGACTCGATCTGTGTCCAAAAAAACTTTAGCAAATTTGTCAGCCTCTGATGTGGCCAGTAAGCGCGTGCTCGTGCGGGTAGATTTCAATGTGCCCCTCGATGATAGCGGTGCCATTACTGACGATACCCGCATCCGGGCGGCTTTACCCACCATCAAAGACCTGATTGAAAAAGGCGCTAAGGTCATTTTGGTCAGCCACTTTGGTCGTCCCAAGGGGCAGGTTGTGGAGTCCATGCGTCTGCCTCCTGTGGCAGCGCGCTTGTCTGAGTTGTTGGGCAAGGCGGTCACGAAGACTGATGATTGCATTGGCGATGATGTGGCGGCTAAGGTCGGCGCGATGGCGAATGGCGATGTGGTGTTGCTGGAGAATGCGCGCTTTAACGCTGGCGAAGAGAAGAACGATCCTGACTTTGCGAAGGCGTTGGCTTCTGTGGCTGATGTGTATGTTAACGATGCGTTCGGTACTGCTCACCGGGCCCATGGTTCCACCGAAGGGGTGACACATCACCTGCGCCCTTGCGATGCTGGTTATTTGATCGAGAAGGAATTGCAGTTCTTGCAAGATGCGATCGAGAACCCCAAGAAACCTTTGGCGGCGATCGTTGGTGGTTCCAAGGTTTCCAGCAAAATTGGCGTCATCGAAACCCTGCTGGACAAGGTAGACAAGCTATTCATCGGCGGCGGCATGATTTTCACCTTCTACAAAGCCAATGGCTTGAGCGTCGGTGGATCTTTGGTTGAAGAAGACAAGTTGGAGCTAGCAAAGGCACTACAAGCGAAAGCTAAGGAAAAAGGCGTTGACTTGCTATTGCCCACGGACGTCGTTCTGGCGGACAAATTTGCCCCCGATGCCAACATCCAAACCGTAGCCGTGGAATCTATCACCGACGGTTGGATGGGCTTGGACATTGGTCCCGACTCCATCAAGGCATTCCAAGCAGCCTTGGCTGATTGCAAGAGCGTCATCTGGAATGGTCCCATGGGCGTCTTTGAATTCGACGCATTCGCAGCGGGAACCACCGGCATTGCAACCACCTTGGCAGAGCTAACCCCCAAAGGCGTAACCACAATTATCGGTGGTGGCGACTCCGTAGCAGCGGTTGAAAAAGCCGGCTTAGCGGATCAAATGAGCCACATCTCCACCGGTGGTGGTGCCAGCCTAGAGCTACTGGAAGGCAAAGTCCTCCCCGGCATCGCAGCCCTAGACGAAGCGTAAAAAAACTAGGGCGCGTGCAAACGTACCATCGAGCTGCTGCACTGTGGAGCCGGTACGTTGCCACGCGCCCTGCCGATTTTAAAATTTGGTGTCGCCTACAATATTAGGATTAGAACCCGTGGGGAAGGCATAGGGGAGATTACCATGGTTGCGATCGCCGTTCGCCGAGCTGTTTCCGAAGATGAGTATTTTGATCTGGAAACGGAAGCGGAGGTGCGCCATGAGTTTTGCAATGGAGAAGTGATTGAAATGCCTGGTGCGTTGCCATCTCACAACATCATTGCCGGCAATTTCTTTGCGATTTTGAATTTTTTATTTCGGCGGCAATCCTATCAGGCATACATCACTGACCAACGCCTTTGGATTCCTGAGACGAATCGATATGTCTATCCTGATGTGATGGTCATTCAGGAGCCGCTGGAGTTGAAGCCAGGGCGGGCGGATACGGTAATGAATCCGGTGTTGGTGGCGGAGGTGTTATCCCAATCGACGCGGGGCAATGATTTAGGGGATAAGTTTACGGCGTATCGAACGATTCCCTCGCTGATGGAGTATTTGACCATTGAGCAGGATATGGCGCGGGTGAATCATTGGGTGCGATCGCCGGAGGGATGGTTGTTGCGGGATGTGGTGGGGCTAGATGGGGTTTTGATGTTGGGTGCGATCGCCATTGACGACGAACCAGTAGAAATTCAATTAGCAGATTTGTACAACAAGGTGGATTTGGAGGCAGTCTAGATATCGGGGGATTCAGTTTATGTTTGTGAAAGAGCGATCGCCCGTTGCGCCTTTTCGCCCTCAGTATGCCAAATGAGCCACATTTCCACCGGTGGTGGTGCCAGCCTAGAGCTACTGGAAGGCAAAGTCCTCCCCGGCATCGCAGCCCTAGACGAAGCCTAAAACCGTAGGGTGCGTGCAAAACGCATCGTTCATGGCATCGACGGGCATTGTCAAGTTAACTGACGTGATAGACTCTGGCTGAGAATGAGGGAGGC
>CALCTI010000020.1 GCA_937894105.1 uncultured cyanobacterium | reverse complement strand
GCCTCACACTGCTACTTCGACGTGTAAACCTCCCCTTTCGCATCAAAAGGACCGTTCTGATCGAACTCGCTGTTATCAGAAATAGGAGCAAAGTAGACTTCTGGGGACGGGTCCACTTCCACAGACGGATCCGGCGTCCAGGAGTCAACCTGACTGATTCGTGGTCCTAGCTGTTGCTCAACCAAAGCCCCGCCAGCCAAAATCGCCGCGATCGCCAAAGCGCACAGCCTAAACTCCGGCGCAGAAGCCTTAGAAAATTTTAAACGAAACCGACCCGAGGTAAGTGCTTTAAACATGCGGCAAAGACCCACGTAATATTTATGGCGACCTTAATATGGCGCTCCTAAATCACGACCAATCCCCAACTAGCGGCACCCTAATTTGCGCCTATTGGTCGTTTACCGTCTGCCAAATATAACGCCTAAAATCCGCTGCTTTATTAAAGATTCGATAAAGCCGACAGTGGTTTTTATAAAGTTTCCGTGAAGCGCAGTTAAAGTGGTGGATAAGGCGTATGTGGGTACAGTTAAAAGCATCGCCACAGGGGGGTACGCGTATCTGGTCAGGCGACCCACTCCCCTGCCGCACGACGTTTAACGGTGATATTTGGTAACAATGTCTAACGTAGAACCGTCTAACTCTTCAGCGATCGCCGTTCGCCGATGTTGCTTTGGGATCATCAGCGATGCCCATGTGGCCCTTCCCCACACCATTTGGCGCAGTCCTAATCGCCTGCATCAAATGGAAGTGGGCATTCCGGCTTTGGAGCAGGTTTTTGAGCATTTACAGGGCGCTAACATTGACTTTCTGCTGATGCCCGGCGATTTGACCCAGCACGGAGAGCCCGAGAACCATCACTGGCTGGGGAATCGTCTGGCTCGCTTGCCCTTTCCCACCTACGTTATCCCCGGCAATCACGATTTTCCCGCCAGAACTTTCTATAAAAGTAAAATCAGCCAGGAAGAATTTGTTGATATTTATCGAAAGTTTGGCTTCCAAGGGTCAGGAAGTCGCCCCTATTACAACCGAAAAATCTTTCCCGGTATTCGCTTAATCGGACTCAATTCTAATCAGCTTTCTGCCGACGGTCAGCACATTGATGGCAAAATTGATCTGCCGCAAATGGAATGGCTCAATCAGCAGCTAAACGAGTATCAAGCCAATCAAGAAAGCAATCCAAATTCAGACGAAATATTGATGGTGATGGTGCATCATAACGTCGCTGAACATATTCCTAATCAATCCACCCATCCCCTCGGCCAACGGTATATCCTTCCCGGTGCGGTTATGCTACAAAAAAAGCTGCGGGACGCTGGCGTGAAAGTGGTTTTTACGGGTCATCTTCACGTTCAGAATATCACCGATGCTGATGGACTTTTCGCCATTACAACGGGTTCCTTAATTTCCTATCCCCATCCCTATCGAATTTTGACCCTCTATGAAATAGGATCCCGTGAGAGCCCTCATAAAGCTAGAGTTTTGGGCGATCGCCCCCAGCCTAATACCCCAAAACGATGGCTAGAAATTCAAACCCACACCGTCAAAGCCTTACCGAATTGGGATAATTTAACCGCTGTTTCTCGCCAGTGGGCAGGCGACCATAGCGAGGCATTTATGACTCAGCTGTTGGCAAAGAGTTCCCTTAATTTATCCCTAGAAGATGCTGAACATTATAGTCAAGAAATTCGCTATTTATGGGCAGATACGGCCCGGGGTGACCAACAGTTATCGTTCCCCAGTTTACCGCCGAAAATTCGTATTTATTGCGAGGCATTTGGGGTGCGATCGCACAATAACCAGCTAAGATTTAGCGACAATAATATTGCTTTACGCATTGATTAATAGCAAATTTTTAGGCGCTTTTATTAGTTTTTTTAATCGCCCAATGATTATTTTTTAGGCGTATTGAAATTGTGCCTAAATTGCCGAACCTGTCACTTTTCCGTAGCGGCGATCGCGATCTTGATAAGCCACTAAAGCCTTGTGGAACTCCTTGCGATCAAAATCCGGCCACAACGTATCCGTCACATAAAATTCAGCGTAGGCTAGCTGCCACAGCAAAAAATTACTCACCCGCATTTCCCCACT
>CALCTI010000019.1 GCA_937894105.1 uncultured cyanobacterium | reverse complement strand
GAATAGGGACATGTTTTCGCAAAGTTCCAAACGAGGTGTCGCGGCTTTCGGTAATCGGTTCATCGCTCGAGCCAGCAACGCCCCCTAAGTTAATTGAGATTCGGCAAATCAAAATCTGATCAATCCAGATTCGCCCCATTAAGCTTTGGCAAACCCAAGTCCGTTTTGCTCCGCATAACGCTCCATAAACCGCATAAACCGGTCCCAATCGGCCGGGCTGCTGAGTTTACAAATGGCTTCTAATCCAGCGGGCTGACCATTAATAAACTTGGCGTTAACAGAGCGGGTGGTAATTTCCCCCTCTTCGTCAATTAGATACATGCCCAAAATTTCATCGCCCGATGCCATATCGATTAGGGACTGCGCTTTTTCAAAAAAGAACTTAGCTTGGCCACTGGATCCATCCTTGGAGCGGAATAGCTTTACGTCGGGGATCGTCGTTTCATCACGGCCGAGGATGAATTGAATGGATGCCATATTCTTAAAATTTTTATCTAAAACTTAGGACTGGCTTATCATCTCATAAATTTTTGAATTAAAAAGGACCCTGTTCACAGAGCACTGTCAAGGGCCCTTGACCCTTTCCAACGGTTTTATACCGCCCTAAATCCCCGGAATGCCGTCGCGTACAAACCAGCTCACCAAACTTTGGGCCAGCCCGTCGAGGGTATAGGGATTTGCTTCCAGATCAAACCGGTGCAAATAGTTTTGGCACGTTTCGGAGGTTTGGGGACCAATGGACGCGATGCAAATGCCTTGCAATAGGGCGCTGATGGGATCTTTGCCGTTAATAGGGGGCTGGTCGGTGGCGATCGCCCGCTCCACAAGCTGACAAAAATTCACCACAGTTTTAGAACTGGCGAAGGTGATGGCGTCCACGTGGTGATCTTTCAAAGCCTGCCAAGCGGTGGGATCGATTATTTCGGGACAGCGGGATTCGTAGGCAGCCACTTCAACCAAATTTGCGCCTTGCTGACGGAAGTGTTGATTGAGGGCGTCGCGCCCGCCCGTTTCAACGCGGGGAAAAAGAATGGTTTGGTGGGCGGGATTGTCGGGAAATTCTGAAATTAGGGCGTCAGCAATAAAGTTCGTGGGGGTAAAGTCCGGAATGATGCCGTAGCCTTCGAGTACCCTCGCGGTTTTTTTGCCCACCACGGCAATTTTGATCCCCGTTAGCGATCGCCCGTCCATGCCCAAATGGCGCAGCCTTTGAAACAGGGCTTCGACGCCATTGGCAGAGGTCAAAATCAACCAATCAGTTTGGGCTAAATGGTGTAACGCCTCATCAAACGGCTCCCAACTGGACGGGGCACCAATCGCTAAGGCAGGCAGTTCTAGCGCCGTTGCCCCCAGTTCCGTTAGCTGGGCCGTAAACGGTCCCGCTTGACCAGCGGCGCGGGTGACCAAAATGGTGCGACCGGCTAGGGGGCGCGAGTCTGATGGCGTTAGTTGGACCGGTGGGAGGCGATCGCTGGAGGCGGCATCACCTAAGTCTGAACGGCGGTTTGGGAGGGGGAGCGTTGAGGGGCGATCGCCTGTGGTGTGTCCTCCGGAATTTTGCCACTCTCCCCAACAGCTGCGAAGCTGCACCACCGCCCCGATTACGATAATGCACGGCGATAGGCGAATGCCGGCCGTTTGCACGGCGATGGTATCCAAGGTAGCGCTCCAAATTTCCTGGTCCGCCTGTCCCGCCGCTCGAATAATAGCGATGGGAGTTTTAGGGGATTTTCCGCGCTGAATAAGGCGTTCAATAATGCCGGTTAGGGCTCGACCACCCATCAAAAACACCAAGGTTTCCAGGGTGGTCAGCGCTTCCCAGTTCAGCGCATCTAAATCGTGGGCGCTATAGATAGCAAACCCGCGACTGAGCACCGGATCCGTTAAGGGAATGCCTGCAAATAGGGGACCGGCGATCGCGCTGGACAATCCAGGAATCACTTCAAAGGAGCAGCCCCCATCGACCAATGCCTGAATTTCCGAACCACTGCGCCCAAAAATAAACGGGTCACCACTTTTGAGGCGCACCACCCGCTGTCCCAGCTGACAATAGTGCACCAACAGCCGATTAATATCCTCCTGACGAGCGGATCGCTGTCCCCCGCGCTTACCCATATCAACGGTTTCGCAGTGGATCGAAATCAGCTCCAGCAGACGAGGATCCACTAGGGCATCGTAAATTAGCACCTCCGCCTGGGCGATCGCCTGACGCGCCTGAGCCGTTAAATACTGACTGTGCCCTGGACCAGCCCCCACCAAGGCCACATGACCTAGGGGCAACCCTTGCGGTTTCCCTTGAACTTGATTTGCCTGAGGATAGCTTGGAACTTGATTTGCCTGAAACTTACTCCCCTGGGACTCGTTCCCTTGGGACTCCCTTCCTTGAGGCCTCCCCCTTTGAGACTTCTCCTCTTGAAATTGGCTCACCCTAGTGCTTCCTCCGCCCCAACTTCCCAGTCCTCATCCTTTTCATCGTCCCACTGTTCAGGGGAATTCCACTGGGGATCAACGCCCTTCACTCGAATCGATAAACTGCTACTAACCATTTCTGGCTCGTCCACCGCCTCAGGCAGGTTTAAAGATAATTGGGTGACCTGGTTGGACAGGGCTCCCAGGTCCTGCTCAAGATTTTTCAGGCGATCGCTCCAGTTGGAATCCTGCTCCCACTGATCCGGTCGCTGCTGTAAAAGCTGCACGATCGCTACCAGCGCAAACGTCAACTGTTTCAGCCGCTCCTCCGCCGCCGCCAAACGGCTCCCTACGCCCATTGACTCTGGCAGCGGAGTCTCGTGCCGCCCTAGTTCTTGATTTAAACCCTCAACGTCACCCCCCAACTGCGTTAAATCTTGCTCCACGAGCTCAAGGTGTACTTTAGTTTCCACCGGCGACGAAGGCTTGGGCGACGTAGGCATATTCGCCGCCGTACCGTCCTTCGCCACCATGGTGCGCAAATCGGCATAGGTTTCTAGGGTATCTGTGCCCAGCCCTCCCGCGAGGGATGCCAAATGTTGCGTTAGCCCTTTCAGCTTTTTTTCCACTTCCACCATGCGCACGCCCGCCTCGAAATCTGGCGAAATATCCCGCAGGCTACGCACGGTGGTTTGTAATGTGGTGGACACTTCTTCTAGTCGAGATTCCAACAAACCTAGGCGACCATTAATCCGGTTCATTTGCCCCGCTAACTGTTGGGCCAGCTGTCCCGCTAGTTTGGGCCACTGTTGTTCGATATGGCGCTCAAAATATTCCGTAAATAACCCCTGAAACGACTGCTGGAAATAGCTATCAATACGCGATCGCCAATCGATTTCTAACTGGGCAAAACGCTCGTCCACAAGCTGATTAATTACCTGGGCGATCGCCTGCTCCATATATTGGCGCAGCTCCCCCATTTCAACCCCCAGACTTTGCTGGGCAGAATCCAGCTCAGCGGTGTGCCCCTCCAGGCTGTCTAAACGCCCCCGAAACTCTGCCAACTCCGGGCGCACCAAAATATCCTGAAGCATATTCACCGAATCCCCTAGGCCATCCTTTTTGGACTGAGGCGCAGCCACCTTGGGCAAACTGGTGGGACGCGGGGATGGGGCAGGCGACGGACGGGGCGGTGGCGGGCGAAACTCTACCT
>CALCTI010000018.1 GCA_937894105.1 uncultured cyanobacterium | reverse complement strand
TTCAAAACAAAAAAGACTAGGGGCTGAAACCGTTACAAAGAGAGGCTTTGAGGTTTAAATGATGACAGCCCTTAGTTTGGAACGTGAAGTTAGACGGTTGTTAGATTATTTGGATAATGCGCCTCGATAATTTATTGATTTGATGGCTATGACCTGGACCAAAGATCGCAAAAAGCAGTTTCGAGAAACGCTACAGGATGTGTATCGGTCCTATGGGGAGTTGCGCATTTTTGTTGAAGATGGAATTGAGGTGCGATTACCTGAAATTTCCCAAAATGATTCGCTGACGATCGCCGCGTTTAATCTAATCAACTGGGCTGACTCTAAGGGGCGTTTGCAGGATTTGTATTTGGCGTTTTGTGCCGCAAACCCAAAGCACGCTTTTTCACAGTCGGCAGATGGCAATGCTGCGGGAGCTGACGCTGCACTGGGGCAATCGGAGGGACGGACGATTTCCACCAATGGCGGGGATTATCGGGAAACTCGCAATGAAGGGCAGTACGCGGAAGGGAATATTTATAACAAGACGGTTTATAGCAATTCAGGCGATCGCCCGACGAATCAACAGGGAATTAATTCCAACGATGGTTCGACGGTAAATATTGGGACGCTAATTCAAAATTATGGTGCGTCGGGCGATGGGCAATCTACCCCAGAGTCTGTATCAATACCTGCGGCTTTGGAGGGCGATCGCTACGTGTCCCATGGGGCTATTGAAGAGGAATGTCGGGTGAGTTTGGTGGAGGATGGGGCATTGGTACGGATTAAAGCGCCTCACCAAATGGGAAAGACGGAGTTGGCGGTGCGGCTGTGTCAGTTTGCGGGGGCCCAGGATTATGACTGTGTGGTGATTGATTTTCAGGCGGTGCAGACGGAGCAGTTGACGGAGTTGGATCGGTTTTGGCGATGGTTTTGTCAGACGATCGCCGATGAGCTGGATATTGATACGCCCCTAGATAAGCATTGGAATACGGAGCTTGTGGGGAGTAATTCGAGCTGCGAGAAATATTTGCAGAAGGCAATTTTAAAGCAGACCGATAAGGCATTGGTGTTGATTTTGGAGAATGTGGATCGGTTGTTTGCGGAGGAGACTTTGGCGATCGCTGATGAGGTGTTTCGGCTAGTGCGGGCGTTCCATGAAAAGGCGAAAACGTCGAAGCCGTGGCGAAAGTTGCGGCAGATGTTTACCTATTCCACGGAGCCGACCGCTGAGTTAAATTCGGCGATGCAAAACCGATCGCCGTTTAATGTGGGCATGGTGAGTGAGCTGCCCAAGTTAAGCGGCGAGCAGGTGATGCGGTTGGCGGGGCAGTTTGGGTTGCAGTTGACGGCGCAGGATGGGGCGCAGTTGATGGAGTATTTCGGCGGGCATCCGGCGCTGGTGCAGATGGGTTTTCGCCAGTTGCGGCGATCGCCTCGGTCTATTTCCGATTTATATGCCGAGGCGCAGAAGCCCATTGGACCCTACAGTGCCCATTTGGATGTTTTGGAGGCGCGGCTGAAAAGTTGCGAGCAGCTAGCCACGATGCAGTTGGTGGCGCGATCGCCGGAGCCGGTTGCCATTGAGAAGAATGCGGCTTGTGCCTTGTATAAATTAGGGTTGATTGATTGGGAGATAGATTATTTACGGGTAAAGCCTCGCTGTCGGTTATATCGCGATCGCTTTGCGGCGGATGGCTAAGAAGCCAGCTTAAAATAAAAGCAATATTGACCAAACCTGCAAAACTTCGCTTCCCCCCTTACCAAGGGGGGCTTTGCACGGCTCAGTTTTCGGCATAATTTCGCATATTGGTTATGACAGACCAGGGAATAGATATAGGGCGATTTTTTCGGGACCAAGGGGGCAGCCTGTTTGCGGGCGATCGCACCTACGTGGAACGGGCGGCCGATGATGAGCTATTTCAGGCGCTGCGGGCGGGGGAGTTTTGCTATGTGTTGAACTCGCGGCAGATGGGGAAGTCGAGTTTGGCGGTGCAGGCGATCGCTCGGTTGGAACGGGAGGGGGTGGAGTGTTTTTATTTAGATTTGTCAAAGTTTGAGGCAGCGATCGAACCGGCGCGGTGGTACGCCAATATTGCGTTTGAGTTGGTGGATGCGCTGGATTTGGATGGGGCGGAGGAGCTGTGGCAGTCGTTGGAGGCGGTGTCGCCGCTGGTGCGGTTGGCGAAGGTGATTGAGACGGTGGTGTTGCCGGAGGTTGAGGGCGGGCTGGCGATCTTTTTTGATGAGATTGATTCGGTTTTGGGGCTGGAGTTTAATGCGGATGATTTGTTTGCGTTTATTCGGGCTTGTTATAACCAGCGGGCAGTGAAGCCGGAGTACAACAAATTAACGTTTTGTTTGTTGGGGGTGGCGTCTCCGGCGGAGCTGGTGCAGGATACGAGCCGGACGCCGTTTAATATTGGGCGGGCGATTCGGTTGGGGGGATTGGGGTTTGAGC
>CALCTI010000017.1 GCA_937894105.1 uncultured cyanobacterium | reverse complement strand
ACCTGGAATATTTTGCGTTACGAAGATATTGCCCCCAATGAGTTTTTATCCTGAGATTTACTCTTTAACTACGAAGCTTTTCTAGGAATACAAAACAGCTTGTGCTTTTCGCTTACTCAAGTCCGGCTTTTAACTGTTTCGCTGCGGTGGATAGGGCTTCGGGTAATTTGCTGGCGTCGCGCCCACCGGCCTGGGCAAGGTTTGGACGTCCGCCGCCGCCGCCGCCGCAAATTTTAGCGATCGCCCCCACAAATTTCCCCGCTTGTAACCCTTTGCCAATAATCTCCTTACCAAAAGCTGCGGCGATCGCCACCTTACCTTCTCCGGGCACAGCGCCAAGTACCACTGCGGCCCCGTCCCCAAGTTTTTGCTGCAACCGCTCCGCCGCCCCCTGAAGGGATTTAGCATCCACTTCCCCAAGATCCGCCACAAGCACCTTAAAATTATCCACCGTTTCCGCCTCGGCAATAAGGGCATCAGACTTAGCGGCGGCTAGCTGTCCTTTGGCCGTAGCTTGTTCTTTTTGGAACGTTTTTAGTTCCTCTTGGAGGGCTGTGACTCGGTCCACCACTTCTTCCGGCTTAGCTTTAAAGCGATCACCCAAAGTGCGCACCACCTCATCGCGCACCTTTAAATAATCCAAAATCGCCGGACCGGACACCGCCTCAATGCGCCGAACACCAGAGGAAATACCCGTTTCAGACACCAGCCTAAAAGCACCAATTTCCTTCGTGTTTTTCACGTGGGTGCCGCCACAGAGCTCCATAGATACGCCGGGAAAGTCCACCACTCGCACAATATCGCCGTATTTTTCCCCAAACATGGCGCTCGCCCCGCGCCCCTTAGCTTCGTCAATAGGCATTTCGGCAATAACAACGCCATGGGCTTCAGAAATCCACTCATTGACCCGCACTTCCACCTGTTCCATTTCGTCCTCAGTGAGGGGACGCGGACAGTTGAAATCGAAGCGCAACCGGTCAAAAGCCACCAGTGATCCCGCCTGGGCTACATTGGGATCAACAATTTCCAGAAGGGCAGACTGTAACAGGTGAGTGGAGGTGTGGTTGGCTTGGGCGCGGCGGCGACAGCCCGCATCGATTTGCGCCGAAATAACGTCTCCAACGCCCACAGAGCCGCGCTCAACGTAGCCTATATGTACGGAAAAACCGGATTCTTTTTTTACGTCGTCAATACGAATTACTGCGGAGTCGGTGGTGATAAAGCCGCGATCGCCCACCTGACCACCAGATTGAGCATAAAACGGCGTCCGGTCCAACAAAATTTGAGCCGTGCTGCCCGCCTCAATGCGCTCCACGGTTTTGCCGTTCACGAGCAAAGCCATCACGCTTCCGCGGCTGGAGCCATCAATATGGGCGTCCTCTAAAAACAGGGTTTTCTCAACCCTGTCCGATAAACGCTCAAGGGATCCCTGGGCTGTTACATCAATGGTTTCGTGGGCCGCTCGCGCTCGCTGACGCTGCTGTTCCATCGCAGTTTCAAACCCTAAAACGTCGACAGAAATATCATTTTCTTCAGCAATTTCTTGGGTTAATTCCAGTGGGAAACCATAGGTGTCATACAGGGTAAAAGCATCCTCGCCAGCAATTTCTTGGGGCTGTTTAACTAATATATCGTTCAGGAGTTTTTCGCCCCGCTCCAATGTTTTCAAAAACTGCCCTTCTTCGCGCTGCAACTCAGATTTAATATAGGAGGCGCGATCGCGAACGGCAGGATAAACCGCTTCAGAGAGCTGAATCGCAGTTTCAGCAACCTGAGCAGTAAAAGCATGATTGATGCCAATTAGACGACCGTGGCGCACCACCCGACGAATTAGACGCCGTAAAATATAGCCGCGTCCCAGATTAGATGCGATTACGCCATCCGTAATTAAATGAATAACGGCACGAATATGATCGCCAATAACTTTTAAAGAGGTTTTGACTTTTTCGGTAGATTTAAAATAGTCAATGCCTGCAATATGTGCCGCCGAATTAATAATAGGAAGAATAAAATCTGTTTCGTAATTATTGGGGACATTTTGTAGGATTTGAGCCATACGCTCCAACCCCATTCCCGTGTCAATATTTTTGTTGGCTAACGGCGTTAAATTACCATCCCCATCCCGATTCAGCTCCATAAACACCAGGTTATAGAACTCAATAAACCGGCTGTCATCTTCTAGATCAATACCGTCATCCCCTTGCTCGGGGTGAAAATCGTAATACAGTTCAGAGCAAGGTCCACAAGGTCCCGTCGGCCCCGCTGCCCAAAAATTATCCTCCTCTCCCATGCGCAAAATCCGCTTTTCCGGCACGCCAATTTTGTCCCGCCACAGCTCAAATGCTTCGTCGTCCGTGTCAAAAACGCTTACCGCAATATTCGCCGGATTTAAGCCATATCCCAAATCAGGATCCGTTGATAGGGTCCATGCCCTCTGATTCGCTTCGGCTTTAAAATAGTCTCCAAAGCTAAAGTTGCCCAACATTTCAAAGAAGGTGTGATGACGGTTGGTTCGCCCCACATTTTCAATATCATTGGTGCGAATACATTTTTGAGAGCTGGTGGCGCGGGGGGTGATGCGCGGCTGTTGTCCCAGGAATATAGGCTTGAACGGCAGCATTCCGGCGATCGTTAACAGCACCGTTGGGTCTTCTGGCACCAACGAGGCGCTTGGCGTACGCTTGTGCCCCTGGCTTTCAAAGAATCTGAGAAATTTCTCGCGAATTTCAGGACCGGACAGGGGAGTTAGAGACGCCATAGTTAACGAAACGGGTAAAGTAACTGCCTTACAAATCAGTTTACGAGTCTATCTTGATTTGTGCCGGATTACGGCATTGACGATTTTGTGAGGGAATAGATCGCTTCCCATCACTACAAACCACTACAAAGATCTGCATATGGGCAAAACTGCGGTTAATAATAAAGCCAACTTACAAATTGAGTTAGTCGCTAACAGTAATGGTTAGCGCTAATGGCTCGAAGTTAGGCTTGAAGCTAATGGCTTTGAGGGAACGGCTTGGAGGGAACGGCTTTGAAATCTAGTTTTAAAATCTGGCGGCGAAATTACTATGGCTGAAGTTTTTTCCAAGAAGGTTAGCGATCGCATCTGCAAGCACATGAATGATGACCATGAAGATGCAGTGGTGCTTTATGCCACAGCCTACGGCAAGGTGGACAATGTGTCGGCAGCGACCATGGACGCTATTGATGCGGAGGGAATGGATCTGACGGCGCAGGTGGATGGACAGGCTCAATCGGTGCGTGTTCCCTTTGCCAAGCCCCTGGCTGATGCGAAAGAAGCCCACGATGTGCTGGTGGATATGCTGAAGTCTGCCAAAGCTGGCGTGTAAAGCGTCATTAAAAATGAGCTTCAGTGGAGGCTACCTATGGGGAAGCAATTTCCGGCGCTTGAGAAAAAGCACATTAAGTTTATCCAGGCGCAAAAACTGTTTTTTGTGGGCACGGCGGCTCAAGAGGGGCGGATCAACGTGTCTCCCAAGGGCATGGATTCCTTACGGGTGTTAGATTCCAATACTGTCGCCTGGCTTAATTTAACGGGCAGCGGCAATGAAACCTCAGCCCATGTGCAGCAGCTTCCCCGTATGACCTTGATGTTGTGCGCTTTCGAGGGATCGCCGGTGATTTTGCGCATGTATGGCACGGCAACGGTGATTCATCAGGGCGATCGCGATTGGGAGCAACATATCAGCTTATTTCCAGCGCTCCCCGGATCCCGGCAAATCTTCGTTCTAAAAATCGATCTGGTGCAAACTTCCTGCGGTTCTGGGGTGCCGCTGTTTGATTACACGAACGATCGTGAAGGGCTCAATCAATGGGCGGAAAGGAAGGGTGATCGGGGCATTCAGAAGTATTGGAGCAAAAATAACCAGGTCAGTTTAGATGGTCAGCCAACGGAAATTCTGGAGCGCTCTGGTGTCGAGAAGCAACCCTCTAAGTTTCCATTTTTCTGATTTTCACAAATTTTTTCTATTGCTCAAATTCTTTCTATCGCTTTTTTTATAACTTCAAATCAGCCGCAACTCGATGGGCGCAAGCATAGCCAGAAAACGCCACCGCATTCAGCCCTTGTCCCGGAAAAGTACTGTCACCAACGCAATACAAGCCGGGTACCGACGTACGGTTAAAGGGCATTCCTAAAAGTCCCATCAAGCGCTTTTGGGGAATGGGACCATAAGTGCCATCCTCCCGGTTTAA
>CALCTI010000016.1 GCA_937894105.1 uncultured cyanobacterium | reverse complement strand
TATTTAGAAAGTAAGACTTTGGAGCTGATTGCGCTGCAGCTTCATCAACTGAATGAAGACCAATCCTCCTTACAGCCCTCTCCGAACCTGAAGCCTGAAGATATTGCTCGGATTTATCTGGCTAGGGATATTCTGATTAGCAATTTAGACGATCCGCCATCATTGCTAGGCTTGTCCAAGCAAGCTGGCATTAATAGCTTCAAGCTCAAACAAGGGTTTCGTCAGGTTTTTAAGACCACGGTATTTGGCTATCTGCATGCTTATCGCATGGAAGAAGCGAGACGGTTATTAGAGCTGGGCAAATTCAACGTAACCCAGATATCACAGGCGGTAGGATATGCCCACTCTGGTAAATTTGCTGCGGCATTTAAGAAAAAGTTTGGAATTACTCCAAAGACCCTTAGGACCCGTTGATCAGGCTGTTGATAAGACTCTAGATCCCTACAGGGCTTAAGAAAATACTGCCTGGAGCTGTCTTGAGCTTAGATATTCTTTAACCTGCCTCCATAGCGGGGTAAGCGCATACTTCCTTGGCTTCTCTTTGGAGCCTTTGCTTACGACTGATTGGGAGGTTATTGAGATAGCTAACTGTCAACACACGTATTGACCAAGTCGCTCAAGCTCGTCTGCTCAAGCTTGCCAGCTTAAGCTCGTCACCCAACACCGTCAAAGTAAGACTCGTATGCGTTTGCCTTAGCTCTAATAGCCTCGTGAGTTGAGGTGTTGTATAGGAGAAATGGCATGGTGAGAGAGTATTCATCTAATGGCTGGTATGTGGCTTCGACTGTGATTGCAGTGGCGATCGCGCAACCTGTGGTGGGGCAGGAGCCTAGTCTTGTCCAGGAGCTAGAAGAGTTCGGATCCCAGCAGGCGCAAGCAAGCGTCACCCAAATTACAGGGGTTCAATGGGAGGCAACGGAAACGGGATTAAACCTGATTTTAAAAACGCCAGAGGGGACTCTCGATATTCCACCCACGTCAGTGCTAGGAAATGCCCTGATTGTTGATATTCCCAATGCGACGCTCAATTTACCCAATGGAGAAGACTTCCAAATTGCAAACCCCATCGAGGGCATTGCTCGGATCTCGGTTTCTGGATTCCCCGACAATGGGGTTCGGGTGGCTATCACAGGTTTAAATGCTCCACCGGTGGTGGCGGTTAATGCTGATACGCAAGGGCTGGCGATCGCGATCGCCCCAGATAGCCCCATTGCAGACGCTCCAGCCCCAACAGGAGATAGTGCTCTGCGCATTATTGTCACCGCCGAAAAAAGACCCGAGGATCTCCAGGATGTTCCCCTCAGCGTGACTGCCCTAACGGAGCAAGATATTGAAGATGCCGATATTACTTCCCTAGAAGAAATTTCTCGGAACACCCCCAATTTTTCCTTCTTCCCCAGCGGCAATCGCTTCTTCTCCCTCTACATCATTCGAGGAATCTCTAACGGTTCAAGCCTGGCGAATCGGGATCCCATCGACTTTTACATTGACGGCGTGCCCACCGGTCTAGTTGCCTTTACCAACTTAGATTTGCCCGACTTGGAACGTGTGGAAATCCTGCGGGGCCCCCAAAGCGTTTTATATGGCAGAAATGCCTTAGCCGGCGTGGTAAATATCATTACCCGAAAGCCGACCAATGAATTTGAAGTCACCGGCAGCGGTCAGTATGGCAACTTTGACGACCTGGATTTTCGAGCCAGCGTCAGCGGTCCAATTATTGATGACGAGCTATTTTTCCGACTATCGGGTAGCTATGGATCGCGAGATGGCTATGTGCGTAATACGTTCCTAGACCAGGATATTGATTACCAGTCCGGTTGGACCGGTCGCGCCCAACTGCGGTGGGTGCCGTCAGAGGAGTGGGATATTCTGCTCAATGCCTCGTTCGATGACTATGACGAGGGCGGTCCCCCTTACGTGGTGTTAGACCAGTCAGATCCCTTTGAGTCCGAGCAGGATTTTGATGGTTTCAATGAACTAACGTCCGATTCTCAATCTTTGAGAGTCGCCTATACCCACCTCAATTTTCGGATCACTTCAGTGACTGTGCGGCGTTTTTCTCGCACGGGATTTGAATTTGACGGTGATGCCAGTACCCTTGATGGGTTGCTACGTACAACGGGCGAAGCGAATACGAGTGTGTTCAGTCAGGAGTTGTTGCTTCAGTCGCCAGAGGATGTCGACAAATTTCAGTGGACTGCTGGTGCTTATTTTGAATCAAATCAGTTAAACCAATCAGATAACGGTATTGAGTTTGGGGCTGATGTGGCACTCCTTGGTTTCCCTTTTCCAGCCGGTGCCAGCAGCCTTGGTGATGTGGAGACGGACACAACAACTTTTGCTCTGTTTGGTCAGGTTAGCTACCAGCCCACTGAAGCGCTGACCTTAACCGCCGGATTGCGATACGAGTCTACTCGCAGTACTTTAGAAAGCTTTGAACGGGTGCTTCGTATGCCGGGCAGCCCTCCTTCAAGCCTTTTGTCTTTGGAAGATATTGAGCAAAACAATAGCGAATTGCTTCCTTCCTTTATCGCCCAATATCGCTTTAACCCAAATCTAATGGTGTACGGCAGCATCACTAGGGGCTACCGACCACCGGGAATAAACCTTGCGCCGTCAACGGAAGAGACAGCAACGTTCAAAGCTGAGCGATCTTGGAATTATGAGATTGGCCTGAAGTCTTCCTGGCTTGACAATCGTTTAGGGATTAACCTGGCAGTATTTCATAACCCTGTGGAGAATTTTCAGGTACTAACTTTTGACGATCTGCTGGGGGCGGTTGTTGAAAATGCCGACGTCAGTATCACTGGTGCCGAGCTAGAGCTAAGGGCAACGCCGTTAGACGGTCTGGACATCATCGCTGGGCTGGGCTATGTTAATGCCGAATTTACGGACTATCCCGGTAATGATGACTTTGTGGGCAATAAGCTGACCTATGCTCCGGACTTGACCTATAACCTGGCGGTGCAGTATCGCAGTCCTATTGGGATCTTTGGGCGGGTGGAGTTGCAGGGGGTTGGCGTTACTTATTTTGAGGCTGATAATTCTGCTAAGCAGGATCCCTATGCTGTTGTTAATGCCCGTTTAGGCTATGAAGCGGAAAACTATGGCATTTACTTATTTGCCAACAATATTTTTGACACTGAGTACGTGAATCAGGCGTTTGCTTTTCCTCCCCTTGGAACCCTCGGTATCTATGGTGCTCCAGGGACATATGGTATCCAGTTCAAAGCTCGGCTTTAAAGAGCTATAGTGCGTCATTCCTCTTTATGGAAGTCTCCTGAGGGCATATTTAATTAATGGCGTGCCCTGGGAGCACCACAAAACTCTCAAGGGCTTATGCAATTTGTTCAGATTAGACATATGGCAACACATCAAGGCGAATAGCGTGATTTGAGAGCTCATCAGGGCAGTCAGGCAAAAAGCTTCTCAGGCTGTTGACAGACTCTATCAATAGCCTGAGAGTGTTGTGAAGAGCGATCGCATAATTAGGATGCGTCATCAATTAACGTCCAAGAGCTTTCGTCCATAGGGAGTGCGCATCCCCTAAAAGAGAAAACACTAAGGGCTGAGACGACTGAGCCCCGACTTTGATTGGCGGCAGAATTCTAGTGCAATGCTCGATGATGCCACTTCTTTTCGACGCCTAACCCTCATGCTTAACCGCCATCATCTCTACCTGAACTACAGCAATCTTCAAGAAATGCTGGCAGAGCTGCAGCAGGCAGCAGAACGCCCTGAAACAGGCATAAATTATCAAGTCAAATGTAATGAGATTTTATGGCAACTGCATCAACCCTTTGGAACGATGCTTAATCGTTCAATTTCCCTTAGAAAAGGCCTTAATTTATCACTGACTGAGTGGGATATGACCCAAGATCTCAGCCTTACGATGAGCAGCCAAACCCAGCCCTCATTTGGCTTTAGCTTTTGCCTTTCTGGCGGTTTTTTGACGAAAATATCTGGCTCAGCTGCAGATATAGAAACGCGCACTTCTGAGACCCAATCCGGGTTGTTCCAAGGTGACATTAAGGCGGTGTCAGAAGTGATGTCTGGACAAAAAGTTTCCCTTGTACAGCTTGACGTCAACCCAGATTTATTGGGTGAATTGTTAGAGGATTCAGCGCACGATGTCCAAAAGTCTTTAGACCGGATTTTCTCCAACAATCAAGCAGGGTTCCAATGGGAAACGCGCAACATAACGCCCACGATGTC
>CALCTI010000015.1 GCA_937894105.1 uncultured cyanobacterium | reverse complement strand
AAGGGCGATCGCCTGGACCACCGCAATTCCATCGGCCGGCTCAAATTCCAAAAATTCGTCACCGTCGGGCAGTGCCAGTATTGCATTGGGAATTTCAACAGTTAAGGCGTTACCAGTGGTGCTGGTTGTGGGGGTCAGTGTCTCGCCACTGGACGTTTCAATTTGAATTTGTAAGCCGTCTGCGCTGGGCTCCAGTTGAATATTGGTGATTTCCACAGGCGTCGCCGGGGCTAATTGGTCCGCCTGGGCCACTTGATCCACCAGGGACGACGACGAGAGTTGCTCTGAAAGATCGCCAGTGTCCTGGGCAGTGGCGGCGATCGCCCAGGATGCACCGACGATTGGGGCGATCGCCCATAGCCCGATAATGCGAGCAACTTGCTTTAAGCGATCGTGCTGAAATTGTCCGAATCTGGTCACCATGTCACCTCGTACTCAACTCACACAGCTCGTTCAGACCAGTCCAAACCTTTAGCAGCATGATGATCGCGGCTAGATTCAGTTCATGACTGAAACCTGAACAAAATTGTTATTAAGCAGGCTAGGTTAGTTCGCAAATATGGGATACAGATTTTGGGCGCTTAACGCATTTTTTCTAGAGGGTATTTGTAGATAAAGCCTAAAGCCAGACGGGGATAGTAAATTTAGGGTCGCCAATAAGAGTGTTGCTGCTTCATTGACTTAACGATGGCTCGCACCGGAGACCCCAGTGACGTGACCGGTGCAGAATGGGAACTCATAGCCCCTCCTTTTGCCACCTCCTAAATCAGAAACGATGCGCGGCCGCAAGAGAACAACAGACCGACGATCCATCTACAACGCCATTCGATTAGATCAGGTTGGTCAGTATTTGTTGCCGTATTGGAGTGGATAGATTCGTTTAGTTACAGTCTTTATTCTTCGGAGAGTGACAAAACAGGGATAGTCAATTCAATAAAAAACAAAATCGCCGATTCCTGATGTGGAATCGGCGATTTTTACGACCCTTAATTTCTATCTCTATTCAGATTGCTTAGAGATGGAACGTGCTTGCTGACCTTAGTACAGACCACGAACCGGTGCGGGAGCCGGCGCGGAGTAGGTGCGCTGGGGGGTAGAGAAGGTGCGTTGCTGGACCGTTACCTGGCCGCAGCGTAGGGCGGAAACGGGAACAGCGCGCCCAACAAACTGGGAGCAAACAGCTTTGCCAGAGGCGTTGTAAACAATTTCGCCGTTTAGCAGCTCACCATCACTGTTGTAGATGTTGACTTCATTGCCCGTTAGGTCGCGGATCATTGCCGGACCCGATGCCATGCACTCACGGACTTCCTCAGACCACGCGGTTACCTTGGCGGTGCAGTTGCGGTGGAAGTCGCTAGAGTCAGACAGGTCAATGCGGTTGTCGCCGTTGCAGTCACCAAAGGTACCCATTTCGTAGCGATCCGTAATGGGGGTGCTGGTGCTGATGCTGCTCTCTTGAACAACGGACATCTCAATGGGGAATTCAAAGCTGCGACGTAGGGCAGCGCCTTTGGGATCGGTTACAACCCGTAGCTTTTCACCGTCGTAAACGGTTCCGTAGATTACTTCCTGGGCGAGGGTTTGCTCGTGATAGTCCACCTCAATATGGGGATGGTGACCGTCTGCGAAGGCGGGCAATTGTAGGCCGGCAACGGCGATGGATGCGATGCCTAGGGCAATTTTGGTTTTCATAAGTGTCTCTTCTTTTAGTCTTCGTTCACTCCTAGTGTTTGGCGCTATCTAAGGTGTTTATAAAAACGACTTGGGGAACGCTCAAACTTGCTCTGGCACTAGGCAAGATTGGTCCTAAGTTAACAAAATTTTGGCTGCGTCACTAGATTGTTATCAGGATCTGTCATTTGAAGACTACTAATGGGCTTTTGGGCGGTTTTTCTCCCGTTCTTCTTCCCCTCAATAGAAGTAACGAATGGAGTCACCAGAGCGGGGGCGATCGCACCCCTGGTAAAATCTAGCCCGGAGACAGCTGGGAGAGTATTACACCGGAGAATCCATGGGTACGGCGATCGCAAATATTGATACTTCTCGGCGAGAGTCCCTGCGAAATGTGTTTGCCCAAAAGGCGCTGGCGGAGATTCCTAAGATTTTGACCCTGGGCGATCGCAATCCCCATAGTCCCACCTACGGCTGCTTCGACCGCAATTATTGGCAGTACAAAATTATTGACTTTCCCAGCGGCATGAGCCAGGAGTTTGTGTGGGCGCTGGCGCTGGCGTTTTCGTTGGACTGTCCCGATAATCCATATTTTCAGGAACCCAAGCTGAAAATATGGGCAACGGCGGGGATCCGATATGCCATGAACAGTGCCCACCGGGATGGCTCCTGTGATGATTATTTTCCCTTTGAGCGGGCGGGGGGCGCGGCGGCGTTTTCTCTGCTGGCATTTATTGAAACTTACGAGCTGTTGGGGCTTAATGAGCCAGACTTGCTGAAATTTATGGGGCTGCGGGCGGATTGGTTGGCGCACCATGAGGAGAGTGGGCGGTTGACTAATCATCAGGCGTTGATTGTGTTGGCGTTGGAGCGGTTGGGGCAGTTGACGGGCGATCGCCGTTGGGATGGGGCAAAGGCAAAGCGGCTGGAAACGGTGCTGTCCTGGCAGAATTCGGAGGGCTGGTTTCAGGAATATGAGGGCTGCGATCCCGGCTATCATACGCTGACGGTATCTTGCCTCGCGCGGATTTATCAGATGGGATTGGACCGGGAGAATGGGGATCCTCGGGTTAAGGAGGCGCTGGTGAAGGCGGTGGATTTGGCGGCGTTGTTTGTGCACCCCGACGGTTCATTTGGCGGCGAATATACCAGTCGCAATACCTATAATTTCTTTCCCCATGGGTTTGAGTTAGTGGGGCGTTGGTATCCCCCGGCATTGAATATTAATGACCAAATTGCAGCGGGGTTATTGGGCGATCGCGGTGCCTGTTATGCCGATGATCATATTGTGGGGCACCACGTTTGGAATTACCTGTTGACCTGGCAGGATTTTGCGGGTGAGCGCCCCCCTATTCCGGAGCGATTGCCGGAACGAAAATGGTTGCCCAATGCGCGAATTTTGATTGACAGACGTTGGTCCAATTTGGGAGGGGATAAGACTGAGCTGGTGACGCTGATCTTGGCGCTCAATAAAGGGGGCGTTTATAAGATTTTTCGGGGCGATCGCCTAGTCGCTTCAGATACTCAGTTTTCACTGCTAGTAGAGGATAAAAAAACCAAAAAAACAAAAAATGCGGTAGGTCACTTAGTTGATGATTACGATATTGCGGTGGATAGCGATCGCATTGGAATTCAAGGAAAATTGGGCTGGGCAAAACAAACCCAAATGACGACACCCAAACTGATTATTCTGCGAGTGGTGATGAGTATTTTTGGTCGATTTTTTCCTAATTTGATCCGCAGCCTACTCCAGAAGATTTTGATTGTAGGGAAACAGGAAAGTCCGTTTCGATTCGCCCGGCAGTTGAAGTGGGACGCTGAACAGTGGTGTATCAGTGATGACTTGCAGGGAGGGGATTGGCGATCCGTTAAGGCAATTGAGCTGGGGGTTGATGGCACCTCAATTTACGTGGTGATGAGTCGCACGTTCCAGCGGGGGCAATTGCAAAGGTCTTGGGATTTGAGCGATCGCCTGAAAGACCTCGCTCCCCATGAGCCTTTACACCTGGAGCAATATTTTTAGTCAGCACCGATTTAGTCAGCACTAATTTAGTAAGCACCGATGAAGCGCATTATTTCTATTGTTGTTAGCGCCATTATTTTGGTGGTGATTTACACTCGCATTGATTTTGCGGGACTGATTGAAGTCTTTAAAAATTGCGACCCAATTTGGATGGCAATTAGTTTGGGAATGGTCGTGCCGTTAACCCTCTCCACTGCCTGGCGTTTGCAACAGTTAATGCCGCGAGAATATGCCGATTCACTAAGTTTTGGAGAGGCGAATAAGCTAATCCTAGCGGCCAGCGTTTTAAATATGGTTTTGCCGTCAAAGATGGGCGATATTGCCAAGGCGTATTTTATGCGCGATCGCGGTCATTTAGACGGCAGCTTAGCGGTCTCTTTAGTGGTCTTTGAAAAGGCGTGCGATTTATTATCGCTGTTACTTTGGTGTGTCTTTGGGTTGTTGTTATTTCCCGAGAAAAACTGGTTGTTTTGGATAATGACCGTGGCGATCGCCGCAGGATTAATTATTGGCGGTTTGCTGTTGGGATGGTCAGCCTTCGCTCGATTTTTCTTTCGGATGCTGCGGAAAATTGCGCCGGGAAAATTCAAGCAAAAATTGCAGCGTATGGATACCAGTTGGCAAGCCATGCATGATTATTTCTGGAGCGATCGCCAACAGCTAGCCAAAGTCACATTGACCTCCATCGGCATCTGGTTTTTACACCTGCTGCAAATCTGGTTCTTTATTCTGGCGCTAAAAGCCTGGGCCCCATATCTCGCCAACCTCGCCCTATCGCCCCTCGCCATCCTCGCCGGATTATTGCCCCTAACCTTCGCCGGAGTGGGCACCCGCGATGCCGCCCTAATTGCGTTTTACGCCCCCTATTTCCCCGCCGCCACTGGTGCCGCGCTTGGGCTGTTGTGTACATCACGCTATCTAATGCCGGCGATCGGGGGACTGCCCTTTTTGCAGGAATATTTATCTACCCTGCGCCAAAATCAAACCTATCAAGCTAAGTGATTGACTTCAATATTTCTCATTAGTCTGGATTCCCTTTGTTAATGCTGTTGCTATTAAATGGAAATTACCACTAAAAAACTAGCGCAAATTTTTCTGTTCTCATCCCTTAGTCAAGAAGATCTCGAGTCTGTACGAGATTATATTCGTACGAGAAAATATCTGCGTAAGGAAATTATTTTCCATGAAGGCGATCGCCTTCTAGCCCAGCTCCACATTGTTTTGGATGGTCAACTAATCGTCCAGAAATCATCATCAACCGGAAAAGAAACGGTCTTGCGACAGTTATTGGCAGGAGAAATATTTGCTGCCCCCGCCTTATTCGGAGATGGAATTGCTCCTGCCACTGTAACTGCCTTAGAAGACTCAACAATAATTACGATTGAAAGAGAAGTTCTGCTAGATCAGATTCAGTCTCAGCCGGAAATTGCACTAAAGATATTAAGCTGCTTCAACCAAAGACTTCAAGAAATGCACTTTACTATCCATGGGCTTATTTCTGAAAGGGCAGTGGTTCGAATAATTCGCCTAATCCAATACAAAGTCAATCGCTATGGTTTTGAGCCTGAAAATCCTGGAAAATGTCTCAAGGTAAAGCTGCCCTATCAACAAATATCCCGAATGGTTGGAATCACCTATGAAGAGTGTGTTCGCATCTTTAAAAAGGAATTAAGCTCAGCGATTGACTATGAGCGGGGTGGCAAGATTACGATCAAAGACTATGAGAAGTTCAACACTCTAGCTTCAGAGTCTGAAGGCTGAGGAGCTTTTTCAACTGCAATCTCCAAAATTTGCTGGGAGTAGTCTGCACCTTCTAACATAAGTGCCGTGATCGCAGCATAGGCTTCAGCCCAGGCTACTTCCATTTCAGAAGTCCATTCATCTGGAAGCATGGCAGCCATTGATTTAATCAATGTGTTGCCAACCATTGGATAATGCGCAGGAAAAACACCGTACTTTACGTGTCGAGTTCCCATTCCCTTCAGCGCTGAACTAAGGGTGTCAGGCTTGGTGAGATTATTGACAGTTAATGTTAGTGCTTTGAATAGTTTTTTGGGCTGCTCCGCCATATCGGTGTGGGCAAATAAGGGTCGAACTTCTGGATAGTCCGTAAATAATGTCTGATAAAAGTATTGAGTGAATTCTTCTTGCTTATCACAAAGCAGCGCAAAACTTTTTCCAAGCAGCTCGTTTTTTAGTGCCATTAGATTAATACCTTTTTCTTTGACACCGTTAGTTTGGCAAGGTCATCTTCCAATAACTATGAGGTAGCTCATAAAGGCACGATTGATATTTTTTGCTACGGAAACCAAGGTGTTGAGGCGTTAGGGTATGCCAGACGCCCGCTGATTTCAGTGATCGGGGAGTTGCCTTTATTGCAGAGATATTTGTCCATTTTGCGGCAGGCTAGAAATGAGAGAACCTGACTTTTTGTGGCAGGGAAAAACTTGGTGACAGTTCGCCTCAGGGTTACGGCTTTCGCCGAGTTTGCATTCGATTTTTGGGGCGATCGCCAGAATCAACCGAGCCGTAACCTTTCCACTCACCGCTTCATGGGGACCGGTCGGTTCCATATCTACCAAATCTCCATCCGCTAATTCGTAGCGCAGGTCATCGCCATACCGGGCAATAAGCTGCTCAACAGTTAGCTGTCTAGGAGGTCCATAAACCATCGCCCTATCCTTCAACTGTGGGATTTTGCTGATCGCTGACTCCTTCCCAGTTCACTTGCTGTAGTTTTGCCTCTCTGAAGTGGGTGTTGGGCATGTCCGCACAGCAGAAAGTAGCGCCAGTTAAATCCTGATTGCGAAAGGAGTGGTTCCATAAATCCTGACCAGCAAAATCGCGAGGGTGAGCCACAGACCGTCATAAAAGAAATAATCTCCCGGTCATCCTATCCCAACCTTGAAAATCATTCCGTTGCCGCCAGCTTCCGAATGGCGGTTGGTTTAATGCTGACCCAGCGCCGCCTTAGCCTCTTCAATCAGTCCTCGGAAAAAGGGTTTGGTTAAATTGATCGCCTTAGCCTCCTCTCGCGATCGCCCCAAAAGTCCCTCATCTTCCCCCTCAACAGCCACCAAAATATTGCCCTCGCTATTGCGAATGCGCAATTCCCAAACCCCATCCCGCTGCCAATAACCACAGGCGTAGGTGTGATCGCCATACTGAATTGCCACCGGCTGATTGACTTTTGCAACCGGAGCCGGGGCCTCCGCCGGTCGAAAGCCCACCACGTTTAGCTCAATGGTGACATTCCCCTGCCACTGGTTTTCCGTGAGCCGATAGGCCACATCCACCCACTCCGGCAACGGAAAATCATCCCCCCGTCGCCAGGCGATCGCCTCAATTTGACCGGTGCCATCGCCTAGGGTGCATTTCAAATGGCTGCGGTCTTTGCCAATTTTCCGCTGTCCTAACACCTGCACTTGGGGTGTCCAAAATACTGGCTCCCGGTTGCCGATGCCGCAGGGGTGTAGCATATCGATTTGGCTAAAAAGTTCTTCGTCGATTTGGGCGATCGCCGCCTGCACATCCGCCGCCACCAACGGACGAATATAGTCGGCTTCCAAGGTTTTACACGCAAATTCGCTCAGACGCTGGATAAATAAGCGCAGGAGTGGGGCCTCCATGC
>CALCTI010000014.1 GCA_937894105.1 uncultured cyanobacterium | reverse complement strand
GCTTTAGTGCAGCATTTAACCAAATAGTGCCGCCGTGTTGCTCAATAATTTTCTTGAACATGGCGAGACCAATGCCAGTGCCAGGATATTCTTCGCGGGTATGGAGGCGCTGGAATACTTGAAAAATGCGATCACTGAATTTCGGATCCAGCCCAATACCGTTGTCGGCAACGGTGATTTCCCAGCAGTCATCTCGGCGATCGCTGTGAATATCAATCGTAAGGGGGCGATCACCGTGAAACTTTACCGCATTGCTCAATAGATTTTGAAAGACCTGGGTTAACTGGGTCGGGTTCCCCATCACCGTAGGTAGGAGACCCACCGTGACCCTGGCGTTAACCTGTTCCAGGCGATCGCCCAGACTACGAAGTACCCGGTCAAGAATGATTTTCAGGGGCGTTACTTCAAAGTTTGGGCTTCGCTGTCCCCCAACGCGAGAATAATCTAGCAAATCGTCAATTAAATTCTGCATGTGATCAATGCTGTCCACGGCGTAGCCAATAAATTCGCGGGCGTCGTCGTCGAGCTGATGTTGATAGCGCAGTTCCAGTAGCTGAATATAATTCGCTACCAAATTAAGGGGCTCTTGCAAATCGTGGGACGTAATATGAGCAAATTTATTGAGCTCAGCGTTGGAACGCGCCAGCTCTTCTGTGAGCTTTATTTTCTCACTAGCCTGGCGCAGCACAATATTGACGGTGGCATTGCGCAGTTCCCGAGCGGCGTCAATTTCAGTGGCATGCCATGATCGCGATCGCCCGCGCACCATTTCCCACCATCGTTCAAAGGACTGGGGCGGAGATAGCCACTCGGTTCCCGGTTCCACCGGCAAAGTCACCATGGGACGCTTGGCCCACGTTACCGTTCGCAGGGTTTCCGAGCGAAACCACAAAATATAATCCTTCAGACTATTGGAAATTGTCGCCACCAGTAGCCCGCTGCCAATATCAGTAAAGTCTTGGGCGGGCGGATAATCCTGGCTCACACAGTCGGTCACGTAAATATCGCCGGGACAATAGCTTTCCACCCAGTTTAGTAAGTCCTTCAACTGTGCCGTAGATGGGACCGTACCGAGACTAGCCAAGTGATTGTCATGGAAAACTGCCACCCCCGTGGCTTTTACCAGCCCTAGCAAACTTTCCTGCAGCAGTCCGTCTCTCAAGGAGTCAGAAATGGTCATTTGCTCTAAAAGCTGAGTTTGAGTGTGCTGAAGGCGGCGGCGCTCTTCATATTTTTGGCGATCGCTATGGGCAGAAATTTCAACGGACATGACCCGCCCCAAATACTCACAGGCTTGGCGCACTGAGTAGGGCACGTGACAGGGCTGGTGATGGTGGCACGCCACCAACCCCCAGAAGTGATCGCCATGCATCAAAGGCACCACCACCGACGCCTGCACCCGGTCCATATTGTGAAGATAAGTGCGGTGGCATGGGTGGGGCGATCGCAATTGGGACTGGAGCAAATTCACCGGCTGCTGGTTTTGGGGATTCAACTCTGGATAAAGAGGCACCCCCGCCTGTGAGGCGTGAGCAATGGACCGAGCAGCGCCATTAGATTCGGATAACCAAAGGCGACAAAAACGAGTGTCTTCGTCCGGAAACCAATGATTTAAAAAGCTTTCTGACAGATGGGGAGCCTTACTTTCAGCAATAACTTGACCGTGCCCTTCGGAAATAAAACGGTATACCATAACCCGATCAAAGGCTAAAATTCGTCGCATTTCCTCTGTGCCCAATTGACCCATGACACAAAGATCCGTTTGCTGGCGAAGCCGCACCGCTCCCCGTTTAATGGTGTGATAAAACTCAGCAAATGCCACCGAGTCCCCCTCTTTTGTGGGCTCTAATTCTAAAATTAATAGCCCATCAGAATTGCGATGGAGGATAACATTAACGTCTCTGGTTTTTCTATTATTATTTGGCGCTTCGTTGATCAACGTTTCGCCCTCTGAGGTCAATGCTGGAAGTTTGGATTGAAACACTTCAAACCCTTGGTCGGGAGAGCGTAGAAGTATTTCCCACAACCGTTCCATCATGGGCGCAGGGGCGATCGCCTCCAAAGGCTGCCCTATGGTTTTTTGGGGCGCTACACCAAAAAATTGATCAATATTAAGACTAACCTGAAGCACCACCAGTTCCGGTTCAGAAATCACCAACAAAGCGCCGTGGGGCTGAATTTCTGCCAGTGGAGCGATCGCCGCCCCATTGTCAAAGCAATGGGGAGAAATTGAGAGCATCATTTTAGTGAGTGATATTGATGGAGCAATAGCGGAGCAAGAGTATGCCTCTTGCAAGCAGAGGAGCTAAGTATCCCTAAGTTAATTTTGAGCGCAGATTTTCGATTACCCTAAACCAAATTCTGCTTAAATATTAGTGTAAATACTGTCACCATTGTTGCTTTCTGTATTGAATCCGACTCAATTTTGCCAGACTATATTTAAAAACAGTATTTATAGTTCACCTGATTTATAGCTTGAAAAGCTAATGCCCCTCGGCTCCTGGCTATATATCGGAAAAGCCCTCAACAAGACTGCTAGAAAGGTCGCCAAAAGGTTATTTAAACTCCCCTATAATCGGCATATAACTATTAACCACAACGCGTTTGGCGGCTTATTTAATTATATTTATATTAAATTCCCTCGATTTTTTTAAGCACTTTTTATATTCAGCTACGATTTACCCCCTAAATCAATTCAGCCATGATTCCCCTTAGGCTATTTGCTTAAAATTTTTGGACAAACGCTATTCTCAGTATTCTCAAAGGTATTCGTTTCAACGGTATTAAAAGTGCAGGCTTAATACGCACAATCCACCTTTACAAATTTGATGATTTAGTAGGACCATCTAGCATATACAGTTAATTCCTAGTGTTTTAGGGACAACAAACAACTCCTGAAAATTATGTTTGGACGAAAAAAGCCTGCGCCCGTTAGCACTGTGACCTATTTAGCGGAGGGCAGCGATTTTCAGGGGAATTTGCGAGTCAAAGGAGGATTGCGCGTGGACGGCGGCGTGCGGGGCACCGTCTCCACCGAGGAAGATTTAGAAGTGTCTGAATCGGGCAGTATTGAAGGACCGGAAATTAAAGCACGCAATATTATTATTCGCGGATCGGTTAAGGCTAGCGTGGTGGCTAATGGAGATTTGACGTTGGCGAGAACGGCGCGGCTGGAGGGGGATGTGGTGGCCAGTGCCTTAAATATTGAAGCGGGGGCATTTTATGTGGGGCATATTGTCACAAAGGACGCCCAATCCACTACTGCCTTACCTGCAACGCCGTCGGTGCCTAAGTTAGTGGGACGGAGTGAGGATTAGCGATCGCCACACATTGCACCCCATCCCAGCGCTAAGATTGCCGCCGCACAAAATTTTGCCCAAGCTTCTTCCAGTGGATTAGGAAGGGCTTGGGCAAAATGCTGAATGCAGGAATCCAGATTAGCGTGGCAGTTTAAGCGGTGACGGCGGCAAATTCGCGCTCGGCACGCTTGTAACCTTCGTCCAACACTTCCGACAGGGTGGGGTGGGCATGAACTTGGAACGCTAGATTTTGGACGGCGTCGCGGTTGGCGATCGCACTAGCCGCCTCCTGAATTAAATCCGCCGCATGGATGCCAAAAATATGGGCTCCCAGCAGTTCGCCCGTATCTTTGCGGTACACCAACTTAGCCAAACCGTCTCCTTCCCCTTCGGCGATCGCCTTGGAATTGCCCTTGAAATAGCTGCGAACGGTGCTCACTTGGAAGCCTTCTTCCTTACCCAGCTCCTTCGCCTGGGGTTCGGTTAGACCAACAAAGCTTACTTCGGGATGGGTAAAGGCCGCAGCAGGGATACTGCGATAGTCAACGGTACGCGATCGCCCCAGCATATTTTCCACCGCCACCACTCCCTGGGCCGACGCTGCGTGGGCCAACATCATTTTTCCTGTAGCATCGCCGATCGCCCACAAATGGGGCACCGGCTCCCCATCCTTCAGCACCTGCATCTTGTCATTAACAGGAATAAATCCAGGGCGCACCGTTTCCACGCCAATCGTCTCCAATCCCAAATTCTTCGTGGCGGGACGACGGCCGGTAGCCACCAAACACGCATCTACCTCCAGCACGTCAATGACTTCCTTCGTCTTCGCATCGGTCAACTCAATCTTCACCGGCGATCCTGGCACCACCTTCGAGGCAAAGGTACCCGTATAGGTTTCCAAATCACGCCCGTCCACCAAGGTGCGCTTCGCCACCTTAGCAATATCCGGATCAAAGCCCGGCATGAGGTTATCCAGCGCCTCAATCATGGTCACCTCTGACCCCAGGGCGGTGTATACGTCAGAAAATTCCAACCCAATGTAGCCACTGCCAATAATGGCGACCCAGTCCGGCACCGTTTCCAGCTTCACCGCCTCGTCGCTGGTAAATACCGTTTTGCCATCTAGCTCAATCCCTGGAGGCACCGCAGGCACGGATCCGGCAGAAATCATCACCTCTTTCGCCGTAATCGTTTTGGTAACGGTACGATTGCCATCGGGACGGGTCACCTCCACCTTTTGGCTGCCCAGCACCTTGCCCCACCCTTGGATAATGTCCACGTTTAAGCGCTTAAGGCTGTTAGTCAAATCCCCTTGTAGCTTGGCGACCAGATTATTGGCGTGGTCAGCGATCACCTCTCGGTTGTAGGACACCGGTCCCACGGTGACGCCCATGGACTGCAAGTGGCGCACGTTTTGTAGCTCCCGAACGCGCCCTGAGGCAGCGATCAAGGCCTTGGTGGGAATACAGCCTCGATTGTCACAGGGACCGCCCATATCAGCCGCTTCGTTGATGGCGGTCTTTAGCCCGCAGGCGATTGCATGGTGAGCCGCCCCGTGCCCCCCGACGCCAGCGCCAAAAATAACGAGATCGTAATCAAATTCCTGACTCACGCCCGGCTCCTAAATTTGTACGCTTTAGTTCTATAACTTTGAATATTCTATTTTCTGGTTAAGGGGCTCCTAGAGCAACCGTTTTATTCTTAGAGAGCACCGGCGGCACCGGTCAGAGTTGTCGGCGGAAACTACGCCTAGCTAGAATCATTCCGGTGCGTAATCATAGGAAAGCCAATAAAAGGCAAGCTTTACTTATCCTGTTCACTAGCATTAGTCAAAGCCATGTTTTTAGACGAACTGACCCCCCTTGTCCGTGAAGTTATGGGGCAGCCTGTAGCTTTTATTAGTGGTTTGACTTCGGGGCTGTTTCGCATGGATCCCGCCCAAGACCCTGTTAAAACTTGGCTAGAAAAACAAGGTGCCAATCCCTTTGCAGCCTCTACTGCATCTTCCACATCATCAGATAATGGCGCGTCTGAGTCTGGTCCCCAAACCATCGATATTGACTAGGGGCTGTCACCAATTAACTCCCAAACCTAGTAGCTTTAGGGATTTCAGCCCCTAGCATTTTATTTCAAGGGAATTGCTGTTGGGGGAACTGGTCAGGCGAGGCTTTATAACAAATATTTTCAATATAAAAGGTAGATTATGCCTGTTTAGTCTAGGCTGGATGATCTATCAATAACACCTTGATATGTTTATTTCGACTAGGGTGGCGGCGTTATCGAGGGGCGATCGCCAAAGTCTTTTATCCACTATCGCCAAAGTCTTTTATTCATCAAGGAAGCCATAACTCAAAAGTAACAGAACTTCCAAAGTTTAAGCCTCTGCGCTTCTTTATTTAGGCGGAATTTAGGCGAATTTAAGCACTTTTCCGCTCTCTTTGTAGGGATTCTGAAGATTGCTGCTGAATACTGACTAAGGCGTGCTGGTGCTGAATGGTTAGTGCCTCATATCGACGACTAACTACACAGTGCCTGTCACTCTTGTTTCAATCACCAAGCATATTCAGAAAAAGACCCGATTTTATTTGAGCACGGTTGGCATTTTATTTGAGAATAACTAGCATTAATGCTATGGTTCCATGCAAGTCTGCGGATGGAAAAGTAATTTCATCGAAATTACCTACAAAGGAAAATAATGAGTAAGCTGAATAACAAATTTAGCCGCCGCGCCTTTATGGCCGGGGGTTCTGCAATGGCAGCGGTTGCCCTCAGCGGCATCGGCAACCGTGCCCAAGCCCAGAGCAGCAACGAAGTTAACCTGTACTCCGGTCGTCACTACGACACGGATCGCAGAATTTACGAAGCCTTTACCCAAGCGACCGGGGTTAAGGTCAACTTGGTGGAAGGTAAGTCCGATGCCCTAATGGAGCGGATCAAGTCAGAAGGCTCTAACAGCCCTGCTGACATTTTAATCACGGTTGATGCAGGACGGCTGTGGCGTGCGGATCAGGATAGTTTATTTCAGCCTGTGAGCAAGAGTGAAGCTCCTAACCTGTACTCCGCTATTCCTCGTCACCTGCGCCACCGGGCGGGTCACTGGTTCGGAATGTCCCAGCGGTCTCGGGTCATTCTATATAACAAGGAGCTGGTGAACCCCGCTGACTTGTCTACTTACGAAGACTTGGCTGACTCCAAATGGCGCGGCAAGATCTTAATCCGTAGCTCGGGCAATATTTACAACCAGTCCCTGATGGGTGAGCTGATTGAGCTTTACGGTACCGCTGGTGCTGAAGATTGGGCCCGTGGTTTTGTTAGCAACTTTGCTCGCAAGCCTACCGGTAATGACAGTGCGCAAATTCGTGCCTGTGCTGCTGGTGAAGGTCATATTGCGATCGCCAACACCTATTACTTCCCTCGTTTTGCTCGGAAGGATGATCCAGCTGAGCGGGAAGTATTTAAAAAAGTGGGTGTATTCTTCCCCAACCAGCGTGGCAACGGCGTTCTAGGACGCGGTGCGCATATGAACGTTAGCGGCGCAGGTCTTGTGAAGAGTGCTCCTAACCGGGCAAATGCACTGAAGTTCTTGAACTTTATGGCAACGGCGAACTCTCAGGAAATCTTTGCTAAGAGCAACAGCGAATATCCTGTGATGAGCGGCATTGATCTAGATCCGATTCTAGAGAGCTTCGGTCGCTTTAAGCGTTCTCAAACCAACGTTGAAGCCTTGGGACGCAACAACCCGCTGTCCATCCAGGTGATGAATAAGGTCAACTGGGATCAAGGTTAAGGCAAAAAGTATTGTCAGAGGGCTGTTTGAGTATAGATATTGCTCTGATCAGCCCAATCAACCTTTTATCCCTTGGGAGTGCAACAGTCGCACTCCCATTTTTTATGCCTGCAACTGGTCTCGCGGCTCGCTAGAGAAACTACTGTCTTCGCGCTGCCTCAGTGACCGCTTCTTCGTCTGGCAGTTGACTTTGACTGCCAAAAATAATCACTTTTCCGACGTCCACTTGTGAAGAAACAATGTAATAGTAACCAACTAGACCACCAGAATCGTCTTCTATAGAAAACTCGCGAGCCCTATCGTCATAGTAGCCATTAATATCATTAGTCTCTGTCACAGTTAGCCCCTGCGCTTCAAGGCCGGCCTGCCAGCTTTGGATATCCACATCGGCAATACCACCACCAGAATTAGGCAAAGGCAAACTAATACAGTCGCTGATACCACAAACATCTGGTCCTTCTGAGGTCCATCCGGCTGGTGCTGGGACCCCTGCAGAACTGGGAGATGGAGTCGGCGTTGAGGTTGGCGTTGGTGTCGATGTGGGCGTGGGTGTTGAGGTTGGCGTCGGCGTCGATGTGGGTGTTGAGGTTGGCGTTGGCGCTGATGTAGGTGTAGGAGTGAGAGTTGGCGTTGGTGGTGGTATGGGAGTGGGTCTGGGCGATCGCCGAGGTCTAGGCGACGGTCTGGGTGTTGATC
>CALCTI010000013.1 GCA_937894105.1 uncultured cyanobacterium | reverse complement strand
AAGATGAGTCGTGCGTGAGACTTTTCAGACATCCTCTAAGCCCTGAAGCTGAGGCTTTAAGCGCTTAAGCCAAACCTTGAAACTTTCGTTTAGATTTGTCTAAGTTTGATTTTTTTGAGTAATTTTGCCTACAAGTTTTATGGGTGTATCGCCTTCTGAGTCGTTAATTACCGATCCGCCGCTGATGTTGCCGCAAAATCGCCAGGATCCTATTTATTTAGACGCCCACGCTACGACGCCAGTGGATCCCAGAGTTTTAGAGGTGATGGTACCTTTCTTCACTGATCAATTTGGCAACTCCGGAAGTTCGACCCATAGTTATGGCTGGGCGGCCCAAGGGGCTGTGGAGCAGGCGCGTGAAGAATTGGCAACGGGCATTGGGGCTAGCGCCGAGGAGATTATTTTTACTAGTGGGGCAACGGAGGCAAACAATCTAGCCATTAAGGGCGTTGCTGAAGCCTATTTGGAGAAGGGGCGGCATATTGTCACGGTGGCGACGGAGCATGCCGCCGTGTTGAATCCCTGCCGGTATATGGAGTCTCTGAGCTGGCGTGTGACCTATTTGCCCGTTGATTCCCAAGGATTGGTGGATGTGGAACAGCTTGCGGGGGCGATCGCCAGTGACACGGTGTTGGTGTCGATTATGGCGGCCAATAATGAAATTGGGGTGCTTCAGCCGTTGGAAAAAATTGGACGGTTATGTGGCGATCGTCAGGTGCTGTTCCACACCGACGCGGCCCAAGCCATTGGTAAAGTTCCCTTAAATGTGGACATGCAAAATATTGATTTGATGTCCATAACGGCCCATAAATTTTACGGACCTAAAGGTATCGGGGCCCTGTATGTGCGGCGACGACCTCGGGTGAACCTCGCGCCTCAGCTTCACGGGGGTGGGCAAGAGCGAGGCTGGCGGTCTGGCACCCTGTGTGTGCCTCTAATTGTGGGATTGGCGGAGGCGGTGACGTTGGGGATCAGCTTGCAGAAGGGGGAAAACCAGCGTATTCGAGCCCTGCGCGATCGCCTGTGGGATCACCTTAAGCCGGAAAACTCTGGGCTAACAATTTATCTCAACGGACATTCCGCCCAGCGGCTGGCGGGTAACCTCAACATCAGCATTGCCGGAATCAAGGCAGCGGAGTTACTGCGCCAACTGCGGTCTCACGTGGCCCTGTCCTCTGGGTCCGCCTGTAGCGCAACCGCCCAAAAGTTGTCCCACGTCTTGAAAGCCCTGGGTAATCCTGATCGCCAGCCGTTCGCTAATTTGCGCTTTGGGATCGGACGGTTTAACACCGTTGATGACATTGACACCACGGCTCGCTTAATTCTAGAGGCGATGCGATCGCCCTCTGCCCAAAAATAATGTGCTAAAGATTGTCCCTAGGGGCTTTTATTCAGAGAGTCTCAGCTCAATTAAGTCTCAAACTCAATATGCGCGAAGGTTTCAGCCCCCAGCACTTTTTGTAAAGGGTCTGTGCTTCCTACTGTGGAAGACTTGTGGAGTTTAATTAATGCCCCGCTTTAGCTAGCGCAACCCAAATACCATCAAGGGCTCAATCGATGGACTTCTTGATCTGAACTAAGGGCAATCGTAGAACTTGGGCTGCGCATCACGTCAGCTCACTCAGACGATCCGGTTCGAGCACTGTCACAGTATTCGCGGAGAAAAGCGTGAAGTTGATAAAGTTTATTGGAAATATTGAGGCAATCTTAAGGAAAAGATAAAACTTGCCATTGGATGCAATTAGCGAAAAATGGCTGGTATCCTACTTAAATAGGGGCATGAGCAATAGTGCCTAGACTTAGAATTGCGAACTAGTAAACGTAGCTCCGTTTTTATTCGTTTCTCTTCTTTCCCTCAAGACACAGGTCGCTGACAGCGTCTACGATCCAAGACCCATCAATTAGTCACACTAATTAAATTAGTCATATTAATTAGTAATGTGTGGCAGATGGACATTGGCTTTATAGCTCACGACGTTTTTAGTTGTTAGGCTTCAGTCATTAAGCATAAACAGAGTTGCAAGTAGTTTTGGATCCCTGTTGCTAATTTTTATCACTAAATTTTCTGTTGTTTCTGCTGGATATTGGGCTTAAGCCCAATCTTTTGCTAACGCGAATGTCCACTGAAACGACTTATAAAGGGTGGTTTTGCTGGTTCAACGAACGTTTGGGATTTCACCTAGTTCGGTTCACAGCTCCTCGAAGTTATCCCGTGACTGTCTCAATTCCTTTTTAATCACTTCTTTTTTATATCGACATCGTTATTTCCTGTGACGTCTTCTCTCCCTCCCCTTCCCAACCCTAACGATTTATCCGCCCGCCGCCGCCACAGAGCAAATCAACGGGTTCGATTGCAGTTGGGGTTAATGGTTGTTCTTGGCTCTCTTATTGGGGGGCTGGGGGCGATCGCCGCCCATAGCTTCCTAGACAGGGCATCCACTGAGCGATCCCCAGCTTTGACGGCTAACCCGGCTCCTCCGGCTCCTGATGTTAAAGAGCCCCCCAAAACGTCTCCCAACGTTTCAAATATTTCAGCGGCTCCGGCGGTTATTCTCCCCGAACCGGCGGCGCTGGCGTCTTTTTCTCCAGCAGCGATCGCCAATGCACTCCCAGCCGAGTCCAGCAACTCTAGCAACTCAAATGATCCCCTGGCCCAACTTTGGACTCAGCCAGTGGTCACAGCTCAGCGGCAAGCACAACGGGTTGACATCGCCTATCAAGCCCAATCCGGAGCTATTCCCCAGCAGTTTCGCGGCAAGATTATTCATGGCGGCGGCGTTACCGCAAACAATAAGGTGATTGCCCTTACCTTTGATGATGGTCCGTGGCCAGAAACAACGGCGGCGGCAATGAATTTACTGAAGCAATTCGGCGGGAAGGGCACCTTTTTTGTGGTTGGTAATTTGGTGGGGCGCTATCCGGACTTAGTGAAGCGGATGATTGCGGAGGGTCATGAGGTGGCAAATCACACATGGAGCCATCGAACTTCCTATTCTTCCCCGGCGATCGCGGCGCGGGAAATCGACAATACGTCAGCGACAATTGCAAGATATACGGGGTTTGGTACAAGGATCTATCGTCCTCCCGGCGGCATTTTGAACAACGGCTTAGTGAATTATGCCCGTAACAAAGGCTACGCTATTTTAATGTGGAGCACGGACACAATGGATTGGCGATCCCGGCAGCCAGAAGCGATTCGACAGCGGGTATTGCGATCGCTGAAACCAGGGGGAATCGTACTGATGCATGATGGGGGCGGTCCCCGGTGGGCGACGATCAAGGCGCTGGCAAAATTGCTGCCTGAGCTTCAGGCAAAGGGCTACCGATTTGTCACAGTGTCAGAGCTGTTGTGGATTCGAGAGCAGGAACGTCGTCAGGCGGAGCAAAATTCTCAAGGCATTATGACCACACAGGCACCCTGAGAATACGATTTTTTTTAAGCGTAAAGATATCTGAGGGTAAAAAACTCAAAGTATTAAACACTTTAAAATTTAAAAAGGGAAGTTTTAATTAGGGCTTCGTTTTAGGATCTTGTTTACAAAGTTTCTGGAAGATTCCCATTAGGATTTTCCAAATTGCTAGGCTATGAAATAAGCTTTCGCGCGCTATTGTTAGGCGTATTTGCGATGAAGTCTTTTAAAACATTTGCTCCGGTTCTGTTGATTATTGGAATTATTTTTGTGGGCTGTGGCGATCGCTTTTTGCCAGAGCCGTTAAAAGGCGCTAGCTTCAGCAGCCGTCAAACCCTTAATCAAGTTTTTATCAATCTTTTCCCTCAGCGAGATCGTAAGACTAACCCTTACCAGCGCACTGAAGACGCCATTGACGATATCGAAAACCCTAACCAGAAAGACAAGGAAAGGTAGGGCTTTTCAGGCATGGCGGTCAATGGCGATCGGTCAATGGCGATCGCAATATCCGTGGATGGGCTCCGTAAAAGTACCGCAAACTCCTATTAATTAGCACCGCCCTTAAGGGGAGAACTTTAAGCAGAACACCTTAAATAGAAAAACATAAAAAAACGCCCGGAACTTGTCCAGGCGTAGTTTGGTGTGAGGAGTGAACGGAAACATACGGCTCCGCTCCCCTTATTGTATCGGCTAAAGAGCTTGACAACTGGACAGTCTTTATACAGTCAGTACAGCCAACCGTGCCGCAAAAATCGCAAAGGCAGTGTCAGTGAGGGTTTGGGGAGTTATGTCGCTTAATTCTTTAGAAAACTTAGAACTCAATAATCAGTGGGGATATTGGCGATCGCCGAAATAATCTCAGGTTTTTATCACCAACTTCTTATTATTCCACTTTGGCTCCACCGACTTTTACTTACCCATACCAATTTGCTGGGCCTTCTGGTAAACCTTACCTTCCGTTAACAGGGACGGTGCAATCACCACATCCACCTGCTGCATTTCTTTAAGATCTTTTGCGCCCAGGGTGCCCATGCTGGTTTTGAGTGCTCCCACTAAATTGTGGGTGCCGTCATCTAACTTGGCGGGGCCCAGTAAAATTTCCTCCAAGGTGCCCGTGGTACCCACTTGAATTCGGGTGCCTCGGGGTAGGACAGGGCTGGGAGTAGCCATACCCCAGTGGAAGCCGCGACCGGGAGCCCCTGCGGCCCGAGCAAAGGGCGAGCCAATCATCACCGCATCGCCGCCGGACGCAATGCACTTGCAGATATCACCGCCAGTAACCAATCCGCCATCGGCAATCACCGGAATATAGGTGCCCGTTTCCCGATAAAAATCGTCCCGCGCCGCTGCACAGTCAGAGACCGCCGTGGCTTGGGGAACCCCAACGCCGAGAACGCCGCGAGAGGTGCAGGCTGCCCCAGGACCGATACCCACCAAAACAGCAGCGGCCCCAGCCTTCATTAGGTTTAGGGTCACTTCGTAGGTGACGCAGTTGCCGAGGATAACCGGCATGGGCATTTCTTCGCAGAATTTTGCTAAATCCAGCGGGGTCACTGAATTGGGAGACAGGTGAGCGGTGGATACAACCGTTGCCTGAATAAAGACTAGGTCTGCACCAGCGACGCTGAGGGTTTCTTGATAGCGGGCAGCGGCAACGGGGGTGACGCTAACGGCAGCAATCCCACCCAAGTCCTTCATCTCCTGAATGCGTTTGGTGATGAGGTTCTCCTTGACGGGTTCGGCGTATAGCTCCTGCATCAGGGTGACAAATCCTGATTTGCCGACGGAGACGATGCGATCGAGGATAGGTTCTGGATTGTCGTAGCGGGTTTGGATACCTTCCAGGTTCAGGACGCCCAGGGCTCCGAGCTTAGCAAGGTTGGCGGCGGTTTTTACGTCCACAACGCCGTCCATAGCGCTGGCGATAATGGGAATATCCCGGTCAATGCCGCCAATGGTCCAGCGGGTGTCGGCGAGGCTCGGGTCTAGGGTCCGAGGACCGGGCACCAGTGCTATTTCGTCGATTCCATAGGCTCGACGGGCTTTTTTGCCACGCCCAAGTTGAATGTCCACGTGATCCTGGCTCCCAATCTTCGTATTTTAGCTAGGGTATCAAATCTAGCAGTGGATCGGATCATTGGCGCAGGAATCTACTTCAAGGCTTTTTGATGCTTTGCGGAAAGGGGTAAAACAGGGGCTGGAGCGATCGCCCGTTTCCCCTAATCGCCCAGTCCGTCAGTCCAAAAGCTGGGGTTTCTATGGCGTTTGGGGAGGGGGTGTTCCCCCTTTAAACGGAGCGTTTTATGCACCCTACGCAACAAGAAAAATGATTCGATTCAGGGGGACATTTGCAGTGTTGACGACAATGTTGGCGGCAGTGTTGGCGGTGGCTTGATTGGGGCCCTTAGTGGGCGATTAGGCTGTGGATATTCTCCAAGAGCTCTTGGGTTACGTGGGGTTTGGTCATATACAGGGCGGCTCCCAGTCCGGTGGCAATTTGTTGGTATTGTTTGCCGCTGCATGAGGTGAGCATAACTACGGGAATTTTGGCGATCGCCGGCGGCTCCTGGCGTCGGGCGCTTAAAAATTCTAGACCGCCCATGCGGGGCATTTCCAAATCGGAAATCACAAGCTGCACCTGGGGATTTTTCCGTAGCTGCTCTAGGGCTTCTTGTCCGTCCTCCGCTTGGACCACCTTGAAGCCGGATTTTTCTAGGGTTAGGGCCAGGATGTTGCGCTCCGTTTCTGAGTCTTCCACCACTAGCAATGTTGGTTGGGT
>CALCTI010000012.1 GCA_937894105.1 uncultured cyanobacterium | reverse complement strand
GTCAGTTTAGGGGTGCAGGCGTTTCAAGATGAGCTGCTCGAAGCCTGTGGTCGTCTTCACCGCCGCCACGAGGTGGACCGGGCGATCTCCATGCTCGACGATTTTGGGATCACCAACTGGAGCTTGGATTTAATTACCGGGCTACCCCACCAAACGGAAGATCACTGGCGCGAGTCTTTGGCTCTGGCGATCGCCGCTAACCCCGCCCATATTTCCGTGTACGACCTAACCGTCGAGCCGGGCACCGGCTTTGGGGACCGCTATGAACCGGGGGAATATCCCCTGCCCCCTGAGGCGATCGCCACGGAGTTGTACCGCCACGCCCATAAAACCCTCACCGCCACCGGATACGACCACTACGAAATTTCTAACTACGCCAAACCGGGGCACCGCAGCCGCCACAACTTGGTGTACTGGCGCAATGAACCTTACTACGCCTTTGGGATGGCTGCCACCAGCTACGTTGATCGGAGCCGCTTTAGTCGTCCTCCCACCCCCTACGATTACGAAAATTGGGTCAACGAGGGCGGGGAAATGGCTGGAGAACAGGTGGATCCGGTGGATGAATGGCTGGAAACCTTGATGGTAGGGTTGCGTCTATCGGACGGGCTTTTGGGGAAAGACCTAGCCAAAAAATTCGGCAGTGACCCGGTGCAGGAGCTGGTGCGCCTGTTGCAGCCTTACGAAAAACAGGGCTTGGTAACGTTGACTAAGGGGGCGATCGCCTTAACCAGCCCCGACGGTTTTCTGGTGTCCAATAACGTTTTATCCACAATTTTTGAACGGTGGATGGACGTCAGCCATCTGTAGAAGAGCTTCGAACCCCAAAGTTTAGCCCTTCAGAATTTACCGCTTCAGAGCTTAGAGATCCAATCTTTAGCGCCCCTTTCCCTTACGCACTGGCTTGGGGTGAGGAATAGGAAGCACGATGAAGTCTTTCGCAAAGGTTGCACAGGTGGGACTTAGTGTTAGCCGGCAAACTAGGCTTGGGCAAAGTCGAGTTTGGCCAAACCGCCAAATGCTCACAAATACAGAGCTTGGTGCCTGGGGCGGCAAAGGAGGTGGGCACCGGCATCATGCAGCTGGCGCAGGGGATAATGTCCCATGCGTTGGACAGGAGATCGGCGATCGCGATCGGTGCGCCTTCCAGATAAAACTCTGACGCGCCGGCCAAAATTTCGGACCAAGCGCTCTCAAATTCAGCAGTGTATTCGTGTGGCTGAACTTGAACACGCTGAAAAACTGGCTGGGGGCAAAGTTCCCGGCGGCGATGTTCGTTAGTCACAGCAGCGTGTCCTAACTGAAACCAAAGCGCCAAATATTCTTTGACTTGGGTACGAGGTGCCATAAAAAAAGGAAAAAGATTAAAACCGAAAAATGTTGGTTACTATTTCCTGTCGCGCTTCAAACTCTTACGTTTTAAAAAAACCTACGTCTTAAAATGCTAATCCTTAGGGTTATTTGCTCCTAATTATCCCTGAGGCGAAGAATTGAGTGATTACCTTATTCTCAAACTCAATATTCTGACAATAAAATTTACGTCAATGCCCCATCTAAAATTTTCTTAAAAAGTGTTATGAGGAAATAGCAACTTAACAAAAGCGCTTACTGCATTGACCTTAACAAAAGCCATTCAAGACTGTATTCAAAGGTTGGATTTTAAATTTTGGCTCTTATCTCAAAACTTAAATCAAAAACGGCGCTCTCTGAGGGCTTTTCCCTTTGATCGTGCTTTGAACACACCCTTTAAGAGCACTAAAATGGTGACAAAAAACAACCAAGCCCGCTTATTTTTTGTGTTAATTATTTACCTTTCTTGATATACCTATTCCAGGAAAGGAACCTCTCGTCCGTGCTGTTTGACGTCGATCGCATATCCCGCAACCACCAGAAATACCTGGCTGCTGTGCAAGGCAACGCCCCGTGTTAATTTGCCCAGGCGATCGCGAAACTGCCGTCCCGAGGGGTACGCCGGTACCACGCCCCACCCGGTTTCCTCAGCGACCACAATGGCGCGATCGCCCACGGCCACCAGCCCCTCAATAAACTCTTGCTGTGTTCTTGACCATTCCTGATCCTCCAACCCCAAACAGTTAGCAACCCAGGTGCCCAAAGAATCAAGGAGGATATGGTTTTTATCGGTAATTCCTTTCAGAGCGATCGCCAAATCTATAGGAGCTTCTAAAGTTTGCCAATGGTCGGGGCGACGATCTTGATGGCGCTGAAGACGGGCTTGCCATTCGGGATCATTGGGATCTTTGGCAGCGGTAGCGATATAGGTAATGGGGCGATCGCTGGACAATGCTAAATACTCAGCCCACTCACTTTTTCCAGACCCGCTAGGACCTGTTACCAAGATAGGTCCAGTGGATTCAGCCATAGGTTTAGACTGCTATTTCTAGATCGTTTTACTGCCCCTTAATTGCGAAAAAACTTTATCTTTTCTTCGCTAAGGGCTGTCGTCAATTCAATCTCAAACTCAATTTATTAAGGCTTTAGACCCTAATATTTTTAGTATTAAAGTCGTGTAATTCCCACTGCGTAAGGCATTTGGAGTTTAATGAACAACACGCCCTAGTATCTAACTCGATTTCTTAATATTAGCTGGCATAATTGCCCCTTCTAAAGAAGCGCCGGTCAAGCGTACCATCAGCCGCTCGCCCATATACATTTTTGCCCCACTTAAATCCGCGCCACTTAAATTTGCCCCACTTAGATCCGCACTAATTAAATTCGTTCCCTGCAAGTTTGCGCCGCTTAAATCCGCCTGCAATAAATTGGCGCGAAAGAGCCGTGCCCCTTCCAAATTGGCACCGCTTAAATCCACACGATGGAGAAACGCATCGGTTAAATCCGCGTTGCGCAAATCGGCGCCGCTTAAATTACGTCCAGAAAAATCTTTTTCCCGTAAGTTGGCATTGCGAAAATCAGCGCCGCTTAAATCGTTTCCGGGGCGGCGGCTGGGGCGATCGCCCGGACTAAACCCAGGGGGCACAATTGGGGGACGGGATGCCTTTTGGGATGCCGCCCTTTGGGATGCCGCCCTTTGGGATTCCCCTTGAGACGCCCTTTGGGATGCCCTTTGGGACGCCCTTTGAGCAGTTTGCTGGGAAGGGCTTGGGGCTTGGGATCGCTGGGTTTGGGGGCGACGAGACTGGCGAGCTTCACTGTCGCTGGATCGCGATCGCTGCCTCAAAGTATCCGCCGACTCCTCCTGAGACGCCCGGTAAAAGGGATTGCCATAACGCCCGCCCCGGGACGAATCCCCATTGCCTGAGTCAGTGGCGCTGGAGGTTGGGACACTGTCTCCACTAGTCCGGCGCCGGTTCTGCTGGTTTTTAAAGTGATCCCGAAAAAATTGACGAGCTTCATTAAGCTCCTTTAACTTTTCGTGAGCCTTGTCCTTCAGGCGAGGATTGTCATCTGGGATCCGATCAGGGTGCCAAATAAATGCCAAATCTTTGTAAGCCTGGTCGACGGTTTCCCTGGATGCACCAGGTTCCAGGTCCAGCCGTTGATAGTAGCGATTTAAGTCGCTCATAAAACCAGGAAAAAATTAAGTGACGGTGGAGCACCGCAAATAGGGCGGAAGTTTGCCCATCCTAAAATTAAGTCGGGCTAGTGGCAATTCTGTAGCAAATTTCTTTGAACTTAAGTGCCTTAATTTAATCTCAGAACTTACGCTTGGTAATATTTCTAGCGATCGCTAAAAATTACAGCTAGCGTAGTTAGTACGTCTAGCGCTGGATTTGAGCGGGGTCTTCATCGTGGGTGAATCGGTTTTAGAGATGGTGACAACGGTTAAACACGTCGCCGATGGAGACACAATCATCGTGCCCTGGGACGAAGCGATCATTGGTGCCATGGAGCGCCACTTTAACCGCCCCGTGTATCGCGCGGAGGAGCAAGGGATTTCAATTCGGCTATTCGGGTTAGATGCGCCAGAAATGGGGCAGGAACCCTGGGGACAGCAGGTCAAAGAGCGGTTGGCAAAGTTGCTATCACCCTACGACGAAATCACCCTACAGGTGCGGGATATGGATTCCTACTCCCGACTGGTCGCGGAAGTGTTTGTGGAAGGATTCTCCGTTAACGTGCAGCTAGTGGCAGAGGGGTGCTGTGTCGCTTTTTTCCAATGGCTGCGGGGGACGGAACGGTGGGCAGATTTTGCTAAGGCCCATGATCGCGCTCGCCATAAAAAAGTGGGCATTTGGGGTGACGAGAATTTTATTAGCCCAGGGGAATGGCGACATCAAAACCGCGCCGGATAAGGACATAATTCAGCCCAGACCATAGGGCAAAAAATGGGTTTAAGAAAGAAATCACCATTGTTCCAACCGTCACCGCCACCGTTCTCTTCGAAAGTTTTTAGACGTGGTCTGTGGGACATTCTGAGTCAGGTGGACTTTTATTGATGACGCGCCCATTGAAGCAAAAGAATACTGGCACTGAAGTCCTTACCACTATTGAGTTCGAGATTTAATTGATGACCGCCCCTAGGGTGTTTCAAAGCCGTAGAAGAGTGCTGCCCTATTCACTACTGGCGCTTGTTCAGCTCCCAGCTTTTGAGCGGTGTATTGTTTAGACAAAATAAATTGAGTCGAATCAGGTGCTGGGGAATTCAGAGGAATTGCCAGCGAGGCTGATTAAATTAACGCTGTACTGTGCATTGAAATTGCACTTACTAATGCCTATTTGATTTTGGAAAATATTAATATTAAAAAATACTAAAGCTCTCCTGTAATTTGCTAAAAGGGGAAATATGAGGACCTTTCAAAGTTGCGTATTGTGTTCGAATGGCTTCTTTATAATTTCTTTCAATGTGGTGGTTTCAGGCGGCTCCCAACAATGAGGAGAGCTGAGGGTGGATTTAAGCGCTGATGGTACAAAACAACAGGGTGCATAGTGCTCTAGTTTGAAAAGTGAACTTATTTTCTGGCGATATGTTTGCGTCTGTGGTGATTTGCGGGCTTTTAGCGGGGCTGGCGATCACGGCGATCGCCAATCGTCGTTTAGCGCGACAGGTTAATGGGTGCAAGCAGTCTGAGAGGCGCTTGCGTAACCTTGAGCAAGAGTACGGCAGCCTTACCATGGCAGTGTCGGTAGGGGTTTTCCGCCTGGATAGGGATTTACAAAATATCTACGCTAATGGGCAATGTGGCATTATTTTTGGGCTTTCCCCCGATGAAATAGCTGGGGACGGATGGTTGCAATATATTTATCCAGGCGATCGCGAGTCCGTTATGGACCATTGGCAACGGGCGGTCAACAGCAGCGGCGCCATTTCCCTAGAGCATCGACTTTTGCGCCCTGATGGCACGGTGGTGTGGGTTCATAATCGGTGCGTCAGCGAAATGGATCACCAGGGACAACTGGTGGGATATGTGGGAACACTGACAGATATTAGCGATCGCCCCCACGCCCATACCCTCTGGCAAACGGAACAGGGATTTCGCCGCGCCATCCAGGCGGCCCCATTCCCCGTTATGGTTCACGCTGAAGACGGAGAAATGCTGCAAATCAACTCCGTTTGGACAGAAATAACGGGATATAAACACGCCGATATTCCCCGGGTCCAAGATTGGACACGACGAGCCTACGGAGACAATCAGCACACTGTACAGGCCCTGATTGACGGGCTTTACCCTCTCACTTACCGTCGGGATAATGGGGAATTTACCGTTACCACTGGCAGCGGCGATCAACGCATTTGGCAATTTAGCTCAGTTCCCCTAGAGCCTTTGTCGGATGGTCGTCGCGTTGTTATGTCCATGGCCGCTGACGTAACGGACAATCGCCGCGCTAAAGCCGCTCTGATTGAAAGTGAAGAGCGCTATCGCAGTATTTTTGCCCAAGCGACGGTGGGATTGGTCAACGCATCCTTTGGAACGATGCGACTTATTGACCTTAATCCACGCTTTTGCGAAATGCTGGGCTATTCCCGCGAAGAGTTGATGGAGAAAACGGTCCTAGACATTACCCATCCAGAAGATCAGAGTAAGATTCTTCCCGATGCTCAAAAGGTGGTAGACGGTAAAATATCGTGCTTCTTCCATGAGAAGCGCTACATCCGTAAGGACGGCAGTGTTCTTTGGTCGAGTACCGGAGTCTCGGTGGTGCGGGGGGGCGACGGACAGCCGAAGCATGGCTTGGCGGTGGTTCAAGATATTACCGATAGGAAGCAGCTAGAGCTAGAGCGTAAGAAGGCTGAAGATCAGTTGCGCCAAAGTGAACAGCGTTTTCGCAATATGGTGGCCAATATACCGGGGGAGATTTTTCGCTATATTTTTCGCTCCGATAATACTGACCAAGTAATTTATATGAGTCCGGGCTGACGGGATATCTGGGAGCTGGGGGCCGAAACATTGGTGGCGGATGCGGGGATCCTGTGGGATATGGTGCACTCGGAGGATTTATGCTCCGTGATTAAGGGGGTGGAAGAATCGGCGCGGACCCTGAAGCCATGGTCAATGCAATGGCGCATCATTACGCCCTCAGGAAAGCTGAAGTGGCTGGATTCGGTGGCTCGCCCGGAGCGTCAGGAAAATGGGGATATTGTCTGGGATGCGTATGTTTCGGATGTGAGCGATCGCAAGCGAGCCGAAATTGCATTACAAAATAGCGAAGCGCGGTTCAGGTTGGTCACCGAGAATATGAGCGATTTAGTCTGTCTACATCGCCCGGATGGGAGTTATCTGTATGTGACGCCGTCCAGTAAAACCCTGCTGGGCTACGAACCGGAAGAGCTGTTGGGGCGTAATCCCTACAATTTTTTCCATCCTGATGATTGCGATCATATTCGTAGTGAATCCCATCAGCCGTCATTAAACGGGGTCCAAAAGCTCACGCTCTATAGAATGCGCTGCAAAGATGGCAGCTACGTGTGGCTTGAAACGTTGACTGATCCGATTGTGGCGGACGACGGCACGGTTAAACATTTACAAACCACGTCGCGGGATGTGAGCGATCGCGTTCAAGTGCGGCAGCAGCTTAAGCACGATGCCCTTCACGACAGTCTGACCGGATTGCCCAACCGTAGTTTATTGCTTGAGCGCCTTGAAGGGAGGCTGCAAAAAGCAAAAGCGGAGCCCGATTTTCAGTTTGCAGTGCTGTTTTTAGACTTGGATAATTTCAAAGTAATTAATGACAGTCTGGGTCACTCGGTGGGAGATGCGCTGCTAATTGCAGTGGCCCAGCAGCTTCAAACCTTTGCCTACGGCGCAGATATGGCAGCGCGATTGGGGGGTGATGTGTTTGTGCTGCTTCTGGAGGATATTGAAGATTTAGCAGAGGCGATTTCCGTTGCCGAAGGAATTTCGAAAAACTTTGAAACCCCATTGCTGTTGGAGTCGGGGAAACAAGAGGTGTTTACCAGTTCCAGCATTGGCATTTTGCCCTGGGATCCTAGCTATCACCATTCCGCTGAAGATCTATTGCGGGATGCGGATTTGGCGATGAATCAGGCAAAGCGTAGCGGGCGAGGACGCTACACCGTGTTTAGTCCTGAAATGCATTGCCGGGCGATTGAGCGCTTGCAGCTAGAGCAGGAGCTACGGCAGGGACTGGATAATAATGAGTTTGTTCTGTATTATCAGCCGATTGTGTTCTTGAAAACTGGCGAGGTGAAGGGTTTCGAAGCCTTGATCCGCTGGCAGCATCCCCAGCGAGGGCTGGTTTCCCCTGGGGAGTTTATCGGAGTTGCCGAAGAAACCGGTTTAATTGTGCCGATGGGGCAATGGGTTTTGGAAACGGCCTGTGGGCAGGCAGCTGCTTGGCTTCGCCAGTTTCCTGAACAGAATTTGCGCATTAGCGTTAATTTGGCGGTGCCTCAGCTTCAGCCGCAGTTTTTAAAGTTCCTTGATTACACCCTGAAACATACCGGGCTGCCAGGGGAACGGCTCACGTTGGAAGTGACGGAAGGTGTGCTGGTGAAAAATTTTGACGCTGCGGATCGTCTGCTGTGTCAGTTTAAAAGCAGGGGTGTCAACGTCAGTATTGACGACTTTGGCACAGGCTATTCCTCCCTGAGTTATTTACACCGACTGCCCGCTGATGCCCTTAAGGTAGATCGCGCCTTTGTAAGCCCCCAGGTCCCTGATGCGCGCAACCAGGCGATCGCCGAATCCATTGTGACCCTCAGTAATTTATTGGAGCTGGATGCGATCGCTGAGGGCATTGAAACTCCAGAGCAACTCCAGTGGCTAAGGACGATTGGCTGCGAGTTTGGGCAAGGCTATTACTTTTCAGCGCCGCTGCCGACAAACGACGCAACCCAACTGTTGGCGCAGAGACCGTTGTCCATTAGTCATTCAACGGAAACATCGCCCCAAAAGGAAACCGTTTCTTTGAAAGCTGCCTCGATAAGCGGTGTTTCTTAGGAGACGGTATGGCTTACAGGGAAACGCTTCTGGTCCCCAGTTGGTGAACGGTTCAAGGGGCAGCTCAATAAATCGTTATGATAAAAGGGCTTAAATTCCAAAATCGTTAAGTTTTTTGCTTATGGCTCCAGCGTCTGACCCTGCGATCGCTGAAAATTCTCCTCCATCGTCCAGTTCTTTTTTCCAGCGGATCCTTTTGGGTAATCGCCCCACCCCGGAGCTAATGGCAATCCTGCTGGTGTATTTTGTGCAGGGGATTTTGGGGTTATCGCGGCTGGCCGTAAGCTTTTTTCTGAAGGACGATCTAGCCCTAAGTCCTGCGGAGGT
>CALCTI010000011.1 GCA_937894105.1 uncultured cyanobacterium | reverse complement strand
ATGTCAACGAACTGTGGAAAATGCTGGCAATTTACGACAAGCACTTGCCCAGCGACTCCCCCGAGCTTGATTTGGCTATCAATGAAATAGACCTGGAATTTCTGCGGGAAGACTTACCGAATGTGTTGCAGTCAATGCAAAATGGCGTCGAGCGGGTTAGGGGCATTACTGACAGTTTGCGTACCTTTTCACGACTCGATGAGTCTAGTTTAAAAACCGTTGATCTCCACGAATCCGTTGACAGCACTTTATTGTTGCTGGAATATTCCATAAATGCCCATGGAATTCAATTAATTCGCGATTACGATACGTTGCCACTAGTGGAGTGTTTTATTGGCAACTTGAACCAGGTATTTTTTAATATTTTGTCCAATGCCGTTGAAGCGTTGGCAGGGCAGAAAGGGGCGCGATCGCCCCTTATGCTGATGGTATCAACCGAGCGGGACGGCAACTCCAGCGTCATTATTCGCATTCAAGACAACGGCAGCGGCATTAGCGCCGAAAATCTCAATCGTATTTTTGATCCCTTTTACACCACAAAAGCAGTGGGCGAAGGCACCGGTTTAGGGTTAGCCGTAAGCTATCAAATCGTTGTCGATGAGCATCACGGGCAGCTAACGGTAGACTCAATCCCAGGGGAATCTACCACCTTCAACATTAAAATTCCTTGCCATCAAACCCTTGCAAACCGTACTCGAACCAAAGGCGAACTCACCCTATCTTAAAGTTTCAGCGAAACCGTTCGTTCGGCTGACTTTGGCAGATTTTTTTTAGCAGAAATTTAGCTTTGTTGCATAAATAAATCCAGTCACGTCAAGGGTTTCAGAAAGTGAGAATTCGAAAAATGCTCTATTTTTGCAACCTATGACACGTAAATCTACCAAGAATGCACGTAAAAATGCTTTGAACTTAGTGGGTATCTGAGTGGATGTCTGAAAAGTCCAATTGGACACCTCAACCTAGGGACAAAAGCTGTGCCAAGAAAGCTCAATGCCGCATTTCTTCGTTGCAGTACACGGCGAGATGAGTCACATTCAAGACTTTTCAGACATCCTCTAAGGGCGAAATAACATGGCGAACAGCGCGCTCGTATTTTGTCCACAGGTTTTTATTAACTCAAACCTTATTGGCAAGCGGGGCAATTGAGCCAGTAAGTATCCAGAAGTCCTTTGCCCTTGATCGGAACCTTGCCTCTGGGGGTGAAGTCGTAGCGGTCTTTAATGCGCAGGTAGGTGTCTTCGTTAACGTGAATTTTTCCCGTTTCACCGTAGGATTCCATACGACTGGCAACGTTGACCGCATCTCCCCACAGATCGTACGCGTATTTCATGCGACCAATGGTGCCCGCAATCACAGGACCGGTGTTAATGCCAATGCGCAAACTGAGGCGTAAATCGCGACCTTCGCCGAACCTTGTAATGGTGTCCTGCATATCGATCGCCAGATTAGCGATCGCCTGGGGATGATTATCCAAAGGACTGGGCAAGCCCCCCACCGCCATATAGGCATCACCGATGGTTTTGATCTTTTCCAAACCGTGGTGCTCTACCAATTCGTCGAACTCGGACACAATCTCATTGAGCAGCCCCACCAGCTCCACCGGGCGCATTTCCCCCGCCAGCCGCGTAAAATCCACCAGGTCGGCAAATAAAATACTCACGTCATCAAAGCGCTCGGCGATCGCCCCCGGTGCATACTTCAACTGCTCGGCGATCGCCCTAGGCAAAATATTCAACACCAGCCTTTCTGATTTTCGCTGCTCTTCCAGCAAAATCTTTTCAATGCGTTCCCGTCGCGCCACCTCCATTTCCAGATGCCGCACATTTAATCGAAGCTCCATTTGAGCCACCACCTGGCGACTCAGCCCTACCAGCGCCTTCAGCTGATCCGGGCGTAGCTGGCGCGGCTTGTGATCCATCGCGCACAGGGAGCCCAGGGCAAAACCACGAGGGCTAACCAATGGAGCCCCCGCATAGAAGCGCAAATAGGGAGGACCAGTTACCAGGGGATTATTAACAAATCGCACGTCCTCCTTCGCGTCAGGAATCACCATTACATCTTCGGGAGTCAAGATGGTGTGGGTACAAAAACTAATCGCCCGGGCGGTTTCGTTCACATTCAGCCCTCGTTCCGATGCCAAAATTTGAACATCATTAGAAATTAGGCTGACGAAGGCGATCGGCGTTTCACACACCTGCGCCAAAATTGCCGTAATGTCATCAAATGCCTCTTTTGGCAGCGCCCCAAGCTGTAAATATCGTTCTAGCTCTGCCTGCCGCTCTGCTTCTTGGCTAGGCATGGGAATCGGACAGGCAAGGATGGGAGGTTGGGTTTCCGGTGGGAGAGAAGAATTCATTAACGCCGCACTGTTCTCGAAATGACACGGATTGGGTGCACCTTACTTAGTTTAGTTTGTGCACAATTTAGTTTGTGCACAGTGGATAGTATTGATGGTTGCGAGTAAAGGGGCTGACGGTATTGTTCTTTTCCAGGCGATCGCCCCAAAATCCGTATCCAGTGAAAATTTTGCGTAATTCCCCAGCTTATGGAGAAGGTGTGCGCCTTAATTTATCAAGTCTTTTGGGACCTTTTACCCTAGGTCCATTGGCGCTTTGGTTCTGAGCAATTGAGTCGCAAACGTTACTGGGTTAATTTATAGGGAGTCTTTCTACTTTTTCTACTCAACCCCATGGGAGGTTACCCCATGAGGTTGAGCGCAAACGAAATTGAGATCAGTAAGACGAAAAAAAGACTTAAACAACCACACTAAAAGTTAAGTGAAAGGCGACAAGATTTAACGTAAATCTAAATCTTGAAGTGTTTGCAATTGCCCTTAAATTCCATGCCGTCTGACTTCCCAACGGATAAATTTTTCCCTAATGCTGATAAGGGAACTAACCCTATAACCGGTTCTGTTGCTGATCCGAGTAATAGTTCTATGGGGAATAGCGCAAACAATATTGATAGCAATAATCCCGTTGAAACTGTTGTGGAAGAATCGAATGATTTAGCACACTTTTTTGAGCTATCTTCCGACTTATTTGTTATTGGCGATGGTAACGGGCACCTAAGGCGAGTAAATGGGGCGGTGGTTGAAGCGTTGGGGTATGACCGGGATGAGCTAATCGGACAAGGGTTGTTCTCGCTGGTGCATCCCAATGCTTTGGCGGCGAATCATACGAGCTTTGTAAAGGCGCTGACGCTAGGCGGTAGAGAATCCCACAGGGTACAGGGGCGATGGCGACGACGGGACGGGTCTTTTTGTTGGTTGGAGTGGAGTTTTGTTGGGGTTAGCATCGGTGAGATCGTGTCACTTTATGGGGTAGGGCGGCATATTGATCCCCAAAAGAAGCAGGAGGCGATCGCCCAGAAAATTGAGCACCAGTTAAACGAAGAACTGGCTTTGTACGGAGAACTAATGCGGGAGCTGCCGATCGCCATTAATATTTGGCAGCTTCAAGACCGGGATGATGAGCGATCGCTCCTGTTGATTAGCACCAATAAAGCCGCGCGAAAAAACGTTGGGCTAGGGGACACCAAAGTGTTGGGAAAAACCATTATGGAATGCTTTCCCGATGTGCCTAAGGAAGAACTAAAGCGCTTGGGACAAGTGGCACGGCGGGACATGTCCGATTATTTTTACCAGGCAACCTATACCTATCCTGGTGAGCCTTTGGCGCGATCCTATGATGTTTGGCTATTTTCCTTACCCCAAAACTGTGTGGCAACGGTTTTTGAAGATGTGAGCGATCGCGTGCACCTATCCCAAAAACTGCGCCATAGCGAAGGCATTTTTCGCGCTGTTTTTGAGCAGGCTCCCCTCGGTTTTGCCCGCATGTCTCCGGAGGGATACTGGTTAGAAACGAACAACAAACTTTGCGAAATTTTAGGCTATAGTCCCTCGGAGCTTCAGCAGAAAAACTTTCAAGCGATCACCCATCCGGAAGACGCTAATCAAGACCAAATCATTTACCTTCAGTTATTAAGTGGGGCTATTGATACTTGCGTTCTTGAAAAGCGATTTTTGCACGCTCAGGGAAGCTTTGTGTGGAGCAATGTTTCAGTGTCTACCCTCAGGAAAGACAACGGAGATGTGGATTGTTTTATCGTGATTATTCAAAATATTAGTGATCGCAAAGCCATGGAATCTGCCGCTCGACAACAGTCAGAAAAGCTGCGTGTTTTAAACACTCGCTTAGCGCGGACGGCTCGCACTTTGGACCGGCGCAATGAAGAATTGCAGCAATTTGCCTATGTGGTTTCCCACGATTTAAAAGCGCCGCTGCGGGCTATTTCCGGCCTGTCAGAGTGGCTTGAGGAAGACTTGAAGGAGACGCTGCCCGAGGATAGCCGCGAACATTTACAGCTGATTCGTAGCCGTATTGGGCGGATGGGAAACTTGCTGGATGGTTTGCTGGAGTATTCCCGAGTGGGACGCAAGCAGATTGAGCCTGACACGGTGGTGGTCGCAGATCTATTGCAGGAGGTGATTGATGCGTTGTCGCCGCCACTAGAATTTCAAATTAATATTCTGGGCGAAATGCCAGAGCTTCAGACTCGATCCATCTCGCTGCAACAGGTGTTTGCCAATTTAATTGGGAACGCGGTGAAATATTGCGATCGCGACGATGGCAAGTTAAAAATTTCGGCCGAGGACCAAGGGGAATACTACGCCTTTTGTCTGGAAGACAACGGTCCGGGCATTGATCCACGCCATCACGGCAAAATATTTACAATTTTCCAAACTCTAAACCCCCGAGACAAGGTGGAAAGTACTGGGGTTGGTTTGGCGATCGTCAAAAAGATTTTGGAACTTGAGGGCGGCGAAATTGCAGTGGAGTCAGAGGTAGGACAAGGGACAAAATTTACATTCACCTGGCCCAAAGCGTCGGTCACTTTCGACAAAGATTCAGGGCAGGTCAATTAAGCTCACATCTGCGGTGCTTGCTGCACATCCCAAGGATCGCCCACGATTCGCCGCCTGCTCTAAATTGCTAGGGGGATGGGATAAATGAGCGTGGGACTGATGGTAGCACTCAGGGAAACCTGGTCTACCGTTGGCGGCTCGTTCAGCCACTGGTTTGCTAGGAGGCTGAATTGGGCTTTGTCGCCAGTGACGCAAAATCGGTGGTTTTGGAGGGGAGCCACATGGTGCAGCTTTAGGGTGTCCAGCACTTCTTTGGCGTCGCGCACAATGGACACGGCGGGATCAATGCGGGCGATCGCCCCCGGCAAAATCTGATCCAGCACCGGAGCCAGGTGGGGGTAATGGGTACAGCCATACACCAAGCTATCGATGCCCTGATCCAGCAGGGGCTGTACGTAGGTTCGCACAATATCTAGTGTTTCCGGGTTATTAATGCGTCCTCCTTCAACGATGGGTACAAATTCAGGACAGCCCACCTCCCACACAGCGGTGCTAGGCGATCGCCCCTTAATAGCATCCCGATAGGCATGGCTTCTGGCGGTGGTGGGCGTGGCAATAACCCCAATACGCCGCCTCTGGTTAATTGCCAACTTCGCCGCCGGTTGAATTAAGCCCAAAATGGGTATGTCAAATTCCTGGCGCATTTTCTCCAATGCCAGTGCTGATGACGTATTGCAGGCCATCACCACCATTTTCACGTTGCGCCCCACCATCCAAGTAATAATCTGGCGGGCAAATTCTACGATTTCTTCAGGCGATCGCGTTCCATAGGGCACCCGTGCCGTATCTCCCAAATACAGCAGCGGCTCATTGGGCAACTGCCGCTCCAGTTCCTTGAGTACCGTCAGCCCCCCCGCCCCACTGTCAAAAACGCCAATGGGCTGGTGATTGCCCCGGTAATTGACCTGATAATTAGAGGCAGAATAGGTAGGTCGGGACGCTTGGGAATGGGTCATATAAATTGACGCGATCGCCGCGTTTGTTAGCGTTTAGTAAAAGGTTAGGAGATAAGTCGAAAGGAAAATAAAGGATACAACCGGTGTTGTACCTCAAAAGACAGCTCGGACCAAGCAAATCCGTAACGGCACTAGTAACAATGACTTAGGTGTTTTCTACTACTGTGGTTAACTATCCCATTCAGTTTGCCGCTATTCAGGAGCGCTAGTCCGTTCATTGGGCCAGTTTATTGAGTCCGTCACCAAGCTAGGCACCACTCCAGTCCCCTAAGGACTGTTTGTCAGTCAAAGGTCAAGCTCAATAGCTGTAAGGGTTTCAGCCCCTAATATTTTTATCTAATATTTTTATTTTTATTCAGAAGGGCGCGTACTTTCTGCCGGGCGAGGCTTCTGGAGTTTCATTGACGACACGCCCTAGCCAGTTATTCAGCCAATCATTAAATTCACCAAGCCAGGAAAAGGTCGGGGGGGAAATGGATAAGCAAAATCGATTTCGGGGATGCTTATTGGGGTTGGCAGCGGGAGACGCGGTGGGCACAACGGTAGAATTTGCACCGCGAGGGACGTTTACGCCACTGACGGATATGGTGGGGGGCGGTCCTTTTAAGCTGGAGCCGGGACAGTGGACTGACGATACGTCAATGGCGTTGTGTTTGGCAACGAGCCTGGTGGCGATTGATGGTTTCGATGTGCGCGATCAGATGGATCGCTATTGTCACTGGTGGCAGGAGGGATATCTCAGCAGCACCGGGGAGTGTTTTGATATTGGCAATGCCACGGCGGAGGCGCTGGCACGGTTTCGCCAAACGGGGGAGCCCATGGCGGGGTCGGATAATCCTCGGAAGGCGGGCAACGGGTCGATTATGCGCTTGGCTCCGATTCCCATGTTCTTTTTTTCTAGCTGGGCGATCGCCGATCCGCTACCAGATTTTGAGGTAATGCTAGAGGAATTGGGACAGTGGGCGATCAGCAGTTCTCGCACCACCCACGGGGCGGCGGAATGCCTAGACGCTTGTCAATGGTATGCCCGGGCGATCGCCAGAGCCTTGTACGACCAGACCAAAGAGGAAATTTTGCTGGCGGATCGGGAGATGTCCTTGGACTGTGACTCAATTCGGGACATTGCCCAGGGTCAATACCGCACAAAAAACCGCGATGAAATTTCTGGATCGGGCTACGTGGTAAAAAGCTTAGAGGCGGCCCTGTGGTGCTTTGACCAAACGGATAATTTTCGAGACGCAGTTTTAATGGCGGCAAATTTGGGAGACGATGCGGACACAACGGCGGCGGTGTGTGGACAAATTGCCGGAGCGTTTTACGGTGAAAGCAACGGGGAACGGGGGATTCCAAGGGAGTGGCTGGACCAGTTGGCTCAGGTGGAGTTGATTCGGGAGTTGAGCGATCGCCTTATGGGAGAGCTTTTATAGTCACTCACCCTTGATGTAGCCTTTCTTGCGGTAAGCAGGATGTTCAACGTAATTGGTCGTTAGTCAAGACCGTACTGAGCCGGTCGTTGGCGAAGCGTTGGCGAAGCCAATAGTGCGTGTTTTGCCAGAAGCAAGGATTTTGTGGAGTTTAAAGAAGCTTTGGCATTAGCGCTCCCTTATCCAAACTTTTGCAAAAGCTGCTGTACACACCGCAACGCCTTCACATCTCCCAAGTCTAAATAAATTTCCTGGGCTTTTTGCCAATGGGCGCAGGCCTCGCTTAGCTTGCCTTGCTGCCGCAGCACCCGCGCCCGCGCCATATACACATCAGGATTGTAAGGGTTGCACACCAGCGCCTCATCCAGCAGCCCCAAAGCATCGTCCGTCTGGTTCGCCCGCAATGCCTGAACCGCCTGGGCATGGCATAGGGTCGCCCGATCCGGATCAATTTCCTGAGCCAGCCAGTTATCCTGAATGGTGATCGCCATCGCCCGATCCCCTCGATCCCAAGCACAATCCCGCGCCTGCTGTTCCGCTACCACTGCCTTCACCGGATGCTCCTGAGCCGCCGCAATCTCTGCCACCAGCAAATGCCCCTTGGGATGGCTAGGATCCTGAACCAGCGCCTCCGCCACTAACGTGGATGCCTGGTCGTAATCCTTATCATCGCAAGCCCGGCGAGCCTGCTCTAGCAATAGTGCCCCGTCCGCATCGCCTCGGGAAATATTAAACCCAGCCCCTTGCCCCCCTTCGGTCACCTTCTCCGACGCCTCCTCCGAGGTCATCCGCAGGCTATTCAGCTTACCCAGGGCCCACTTTGCGGTTTTCTGCACCGTTTCGTCCGCGTCTTCGGTGGCATAGGCTACCATCCGGCTCACTTGGGCAAAGCGATCATACACCTGGGTCAAATCACGAATGGCATTGAGGCGCACCTCCGGATCGCTGTCCTGAAGGGAAATCGCCATGGCTCGCTCCATGGGGCGCAAGGTGCGGGTGCCAATTTCCGATAGCACCGCCAGAATAATGCTGCGCTGCTGGGAGTCAGCGCTCACCAATAGTTCCATTAGCGGCGCGATCGCCCGAGAATCCCCTCGCTCCCCCAAATTCCAAATAGCCCGTCGCCGCACCGAGGCACTGGGGTCCCGCAGCTCACCCAATAACCGGTCCGCCGGCGTTGGGGGCAATACCCGCGTAGACAAGGATCCCTCTTTGACCCGAGCGACGGGGCTCGCGATCGCCCCCGACTCATCGGCGGGCTGCGCATCTTTCTCCCCGCCTTTTCCCGTCTCGCCCTCGTGATCGGTGGAGCTACCCACCACATCAACGGTCATTGTGGTCGGTTCATCCTCCTGCGAGGCGATCACCCCAACAACCTCCTCCTCCCCGTCGATCATCTC
>CALCTI010000010.1 GCA_937894105.1 uncultured cyanobacterium | reverse complement strand
CCGACCAAATGCCCTTTAAAACCGTTTATATTCACGGCTTGGTGCGGGATGAAAACAATAAAAAAATGTCGAAATCTGCCAATAATGGCATTGATCCCCTGGTGCTAATTGATAAGTACGGCACCGACGCAACGCGGTATGCCCTAATCCGAGAAGTGACAGGGGCAGGGCAGGATATTCGACTAGATTACAACCGTAAAACCGATGAATCTAGCTCCGTAGAATCTTCTCGAAACTTTGCCAATAAACTGTGGAATGCATCCCGATTTGTGTTGATGAATTTGGAGGAGAAAACCCCAAAACAGCTTGGGGATCCTGATAGTTCAAACCTGGAGTTAGCGGATCGGTGGATTTTATCGCGGTACAACGTAGCGATCGCCCAAACCCGCGATTACCTAGACAAATACGGCTTTGGGGAAGCAGCAAAAGGACTCTACGAATTTATCTGGGGCGATTTTTGTGACTGGTATATCGAACTGGTAAAACCTCGTTTAAACGGTGATGACGGAACTGCCAAACACGCTGCTCAGCAAGTTTTAGCCTACATTCTTGACGGTATTTTAAAGCTGCTCCATCCCTTTATGCCCCACGTTACCGCAGAACTTTGGCATGGGCTACATCAGGAAGATGAAGGCACATTGTTAGCCCTACAACCCTACCCTGACTCTGATCCCAAGGCGATTAATGCTGAACTGGGTGAGCAATTTACGTTAATCTTTGGCGCAGTTCGCACCATTCGTAACCTGCGAGCAGAGGCAGAAATCAAACCCAGTGCCAAAGTGCCCATTGTGTTAGCAAGCGAGACTGTTGAAGAACAGAAAATCTTGCAGAGTGCTGAGGCGTATATTTGCAATTTAGCCAAGGTGGAAAGGCTGGAAGTGCGCGGTCCTAAAGTAGCGACCGCCGATACAAAATCAACCGGAGCAGCGGGCGATAAAACGTCTTCTCCATCAGGGAAAACATTTGAATTTGACGAAGATAAACAACAAACCACCATTGTTTTACTCGCAACAGTTTTTGTGCTGATTATGGCGTTTAAAGCCGTTGGTGCAGTGTTGGATGTGGTGGATGATTTTATTTTGCTGCCACAGTTTTTTGAACTCGTTGGTTTTGTTTGGACCGTTTGGTTTGCGGCTAATAATTTGCTGTTCTCCGCAGATCGAGACGCTTTGGCGCAGAACCTAAAAGAAATCAAAGAAGCTACCCTTAACGATTGGAACCCCCTTGAATTGTCCACCAGTTCAGAGCCGTCGCAGCTTCCGTTGGCGGAAGCGGTGCCCCTGGAATTGCCGGTGGATATGGCGGCTGAACCAGAGCTCGAAGCGATCGCGGTGGATGCTGATCGCTCCATGACCGGTGTTGTGGGAACCACCCAGGTGCTAATGCCCTTGGATGGCGTGGTAGATATGGCAGCGCTGCGGGAAAAAGTGGAGCGTAAGCTCGGCAAGGTGGAAAAACAGGTCGCCTCTTTGTCGGGGCGTCTGGGCAATGCCAAATTTGTGGACAACGCTCCCGCTGAGGTGGTGCAGGCAGTGCGCGATGAGTTGGCAGAAACGGAAACCCAAGGTCAGCTGTTGCGCGATCGCCTCCAGCAGCTGCAATAGGGCTCGCCACACTGGAAACGCCCACCAGCCAGGAAATTGCTATGACGATCAACTCCATACTGAATAATTGACAATAAAAAATCGCCCCAGCAACAAACCTGTGCTGAGGCGATCGCCATTCAAACTAGGAATTAGAGACTAAAGAGAAACGCTAACGGGTGTCCGATTAAGCTTCGGCTGATACTGGGCCGGCTGAATCATTGATCGCCCAGTCATATCCAACGGCTGCGGTAACTGCAAAATATCTAAAATTGTCGGCGCAATATCCGCTAAGCAGCCATCATTGCGCAAACTAGCGTCAGTACCGTGCCCAGGAATCTTGCGCTTTTCCCCTTCGATCACCACAAAAGGCACCAAGTTGGTGGTATGCGCAGTCCAAGGATTACCGCTGCCATCGTCCATCTTTTCAGCATTACCGTGGTCCGCCGTCACTAGCACCGTCCCCCCCGCCTTGTTCGCCGCCGAAAGGACCTGACTAATACACCGATCCACCGTTTCGATCGCCTGGATGGTAGCATCCATTTTGCCCGTATGCCCCACCATATCCGGGTTGGCATAATTCACCACAATCAGCGAATAACACTGCTGATCAATAGCATCCAGCACCACCTTAGTCACCTGATTCGCCGACATAGCCGGCTCGTGATCGTAAGTGGACACCGGCGGGCTGCTCACCAAGCGCCGATCTTCCCCTTCAAAATTTTCCTCTAAACCGCCGTTAAAGAAATAAGTCACGTGGGCATATTTTTCCGTCTCCGCCGTACGAAGCTGGCGCAAACCGTGGCTGGCAATCACCTCACCCAAAATATTGTTCAGGCTCTCCGGCTCAAAAGCGACCGCCACCGGCAACGTGGAATCGTACTGGGTAAAGGTGACAAAATTCAGAGGCTGAATTAGCGATCGCTCAAACCCAGCAAAATCTTCCCCCACAAACGCTTTGCAAATTTGCCGCACCCGGTCAGGTCGGAAATTAAAACAAATCACGCCATCGTTGCCCTCAATGGCCCCCGGCGCAATTCTTACGGGGATCACAAATTCGTCCGTTGTATCTTCGGCGTAACAGCTTTCCATCACCTGCCGTGGCGATCGCCCATCTCCATCTCCCAGCTCAGTCATCACATTGTAAGCAGGCTGAACCCGCTCCCAGCGATGATCCCGATCCATCGCAAAGTAGCGCCCGGAAATGGTAACAATTTGCCCAACGCCCACCTCATCACAGTGCTGTTGCAATTGTTCTAGGTAGGCGATCGCACTACGCGGCGGTGTATCGCGACCGTCGGTAATGGCATGAATACAAACCTCTTCGATCCCCTGCTGCTTTGCCAATACCAGCAGCCCCACAATATGGTCAATATGGGAATGCACCCCGCCATCAGAACACAGCCCCATTAAATGCAACTTGCTGCCAGAGGCTTTCACCCTTTTGCAACACCTCACCAGCGCCGCATTTGCAAGAATCGAGCCATCTTCAACCGCATCAGAAATCCTGACCAACTCCTGGGGGACCACACGCCCAGCACCAATATTCAGGTGTCCCACCTCAGAATTGCCCATTTGCCCCTCTGGTAAACCAACGGCCTTACCCGAAGCTTGAATCAACGTGTGGGGATAGGCGTCCCACAAACTATCAAATACTGGCGTATTCGCCATAGAAATCGCATTGCCATCACGATTTTCGCTATAGCCCCAGCCATCGAGAATTGCCAGCACAACGGGAGAAACAGGAGACTCCGTCATATTAGGTCGCTTTTTCATGATCTTTTAATATTGCCGAAATAATAGCATCGAGGTGAAGAATTGAGGGGATCGACTCGAAATAATTTGGGAAAGATTTTTAGGAGAATTCAAGAAAAGCTTTGGACGCTTAGCCGGACTTTGCGGCTTTCTTTGCCTTTTGCTTATCCCGCTGCTTAGCTCGCTTACGCTCTGCCTTCGCAGCTTTTTCTGCTTCTAAAGCAGCCAAGGCAACTTGCTTTTCTTGCTCCGCAATTTTTTCTTGATAGTACTGATAATCGCCACGATAAAGGTTCAGTTCACCATCCTTTAGCTCCACAACTTTGTTGGCGATTCGAGAAATAAAGAATCGGTCGTGGGGTACCACTAAAACGGTTCCGTCATAATTCCTGATGGCATCCTCCAGCATTTCCTTTGCTGGAATGTCTAAGTGGTTGGTAGGCTCGTCGAGAATTAATAAATTGGCAGGGCGGACTAACATTTTGGCAAGGGCCAAACGAGCTTTTTCTCCTCCGCTGAGGGCTTCCACCTTTTTAAATACGGTGTCGCCACTAAATAAAAATTGTCCCAACAAAGCCCTGACGTCGCCGTGGTCCCAGTCTGGAACCTCATCCTGAATGGTGTCAATAACCGTTTTGGTTAATTCCATCGCTTCAGCTTGGTTTTGGGCGAAATAGCTAGGTATCACCCCATGCTGTCCAATTTGTGCACGACCATCGTCGGGATTTTCGATCCCCGCAACCATTCTTAATAGTGTTGATTTGCCGCAGCCATTTGGACCGAGGAAAACAATGCGATCGCCCCGCTCCACTAATAGCTCTGCCCCTAAAAATAGAATCTGATCGCCGTAGGTGTGAGTCAAATCTTCAATTTGAACCACTTCTCGTCCGCTACGGGGAGCAGGGGGAAATTTAAATTTCAAGGTGCGCGCTGATCCCGTGGGCGCATCAATACGGTCGATTTTCTCTAGTTGCTTTTCTCGACTTTTCGCCTGGGTGCTACGGGTAGCGCTAGCGCGGAATCGTTCCACAAAAGCTTGCTGCTTTTCCACTTCCTTTTGCTGCCGCTCAAAGGCGCTGAGCTGGGCCGTTGCCTGCTCTTCTTTTTGCAGTAAATAATTAGAATAATTGCCCAAATATTCCGTTGCGATCCCCCGCTCCGTTTCCACGATTTTGGTGCAAAGTCGATCCAAAAAGTGGCGATCGTGGGACTCAATCACCATGGGCGTGGGCAAACTTTTTAAATAGTTTTCTAACCATTCAATGGTTTCTAAATCTAAATGGTTGGTGGGCTCGTCCAACAGCAACATATCAGGCTGCTGAAGCAAGATTTTTCCTAGCCCCATGCGCATTTGCCAGCCGCCGCTAAAGGCTCGCACCAGGCGATCGCCATCGTCGGGATCAAAGCCTAGCTCGGACAGAATCTTTTCAATGCGCGCTTCCAGGGCATAGCCATCTTCCGCCTCGAATCGCCGTTGCAATCGATCTAACTTGGCGATCGCCTGGTCTAGCTCGTCAGGATCGGCCGTCTCCATTTGCACCTGAAGCGCCGCCATTTTTTCCTGAACCTCGTTCACCGCCTTGAACGCTTTCCACAACTCTTCGCGCACGGTGCGGGCGGGATCAACCTCAAACTCTTGATTTAAATAAGAAATTCTCAAGTCTGTCGGACGAATCACCTGTCCAGCGGTGGGCTCAATTTCGCCAGCAATAATCTTAAGCTGCGTTGATTTTCCGGCACCATTGACCCCCACCAAGCCAACGCGCTCTTCTGGCTTTAGCTCCCAGCTGACATCCTTCAGAATCTCGCCAGCAGGATAAATTTTCTTAATATGCTCCAATCGCAGCATAGGTACTCCAGGGAATGGTTAGGGTTACCAGGAGGCGCGATCGCTCAAATATAAAACCTGATAACGGAAAGTAACTGTATGTTACCAAGCAGCACGGATAATTGTGGTTCGTGATACATCGTGATTTCCTGACGTAGCCATTTCAAACCACAATCTCGGGCGCACTGCCATAAACCGAGATTTTTTTGGCGCCCCAGCAAATTGGGCAAAGTCTGGGACAAACCTTTGAAGTCTGCTATTATGTTGCCCGAGCGGATGTGGCGGAATTGGTAGACGCGCTAGATTTAGGTTCTAGTGTCCTTGCGACGTGAAGGTTCAAGTCCTTTCATCCGCATTTTTTAAATGCTTTATTGACCTTGGCTTAAATTGCTTCCTATTCTGGGTAGCACTCCTTCAGGATGGCACTTACTGGTCGCTTTAGAACCGGCAAGGGTATTTCAAAGTATTTTTTAGAATTCAGCTTTTGTTCAAAGAATGTTCAAAAGAAATCAGCATTTTTTCCTAAGCAACAGTTTTTTCTAACGCAACACAAGTGCTCTTGAAGCTTGCAATGGGGTAGGCGCGAAAATGGACGAACAGAACGACATTGACGTTTTTCGCATATCGCCGCTGATTCGCCTGACGTTAATGGTTCTATATATTGCGCTAACTTTCCCGTTGCCGTTTTTAGCAGAAACAACGGAAGCGCCTGTGCCTAGCTCAGCCCTGTGGGTGGGATTGGGGATCGGGGCGATCGCCCTAACTGGCGTTTTGTCAGAGCGTGTTGTATTGGATCAAACGGGAATCACAGTATCCTATGCTCCCTGGATTAGCTGGCTCCTGAGGCGAAGCTGGACCCTGCCCTGGGCGGACGTGGTGGCATTAAAACCTCGCAGCACTGGGCAAGGGGGCTTAGTCTACTATTTTCTCAATCAAGCCGGGCAAGGTTTTTTATTGCCGATGCGGGTGGTGGGCTTCAATCGACTGGTGCAACGGGTGCAAAAACAAACGGGAATCGACACCCGTGATGTGATCCCGCTGGCACAGCCCTGGATGTATTTAATTTTGCTGGGATTTTCTGGGCTGCTTTTGCTAGTGGATTTATGGGTGATTGTAGTCGCCCTAGGACCTGGCGAACTGGCTTAATAGTAACCAGCTTAAATATCAACCTTAAATATCAACGGGCTTGAATATCAACTAGCTTGAATATCAACGGACGAGGCCAAAACCCCATTTAGGAAAATATCGGCTAACCCTTCCGCCATTGACTGTAAATCTTTGGGGCTGGTGGCTTTGCTCATAATGGTGGTTTCGCTAAATCCAGCGATCGCAAACATTCCGAGAAACACCCGTGCCACCACCCGCGAATCCATTAGGCGATAAATGCCCCGATCCATTGCCGTTTGGAAAAATGCTTCAGCCACGTCGGTCATCTTATCGATCACCTCTCCCTGAATGCGCTCCTGCAACTCTGGGTGAAACTGAGCTTCCATAAAGCAAACGCGCATCATATCGCCGTTTTTACGCAAGTTGCCCATGCGCTTTCGTAACAGAGGCGCGATCGCCCGGTAGTTGGCCATCTCGCTCAATTCCATTAACAAATCAGTCAAAATCTCTACCCAACCCTGAGTAGCCACTTCAACTTAGATTGCTTTTTTATTACTGAAATGGCGAAATAGGGTCCCCTCCGCCACTTTGGCAGTGGTGGCTAAATCTTTCGTGGTGGTAGCGTCGTAGCCTTTTCGGGCAAAAAGCCTCTGTGCAGCGTCGAGAATCCGATCCCGAGTTTCTAACTCTGAGGGTGATGGACGTTTTTTCAACATGCGCTTAGGTTCGCCTCCTGCAGCGTAATCCCTGCTTCCTAGGCTTGCCGCAATGGGAAATATTCCCAATTAGTTACCGCCTTTACAGCTATTCCATCCATTGTCACTCTGGAATTTCGACGCTCACAGGGCGCTGAAACTGAACGTCATAATAGTCATCAAACAAAGTTGTTCTGTAACAATTCGCGAAGTAAGTCGAATGCATGAACTGTAGCGAACAAACCAACCGAGCCACTCCAATCAACCCAGTTACAAGCGAATAAAAACAACAGAGTTTAGGAAGGGGGGAAGGGGGGGATCTCATGCCCTCGCTTCGGTAACTGTGCCGCCTGTTGACCAGCGTAGCGCGATCGCATCCCCAATAGTTCCAGGGGCATTCCCAATATATCTAAGTCTAAATCCCCCCATGGAGCCCTGCCCAATACCCGTTTTGCGATCGCCTTAGGCACCTCTTTTAGGCACCAGCGCAACGAGCGGCGTATATAATCCGAAGCCGTCCAAGGAGTCATCAAAGGAATGCCGTGGAGATTATTTAAATAGGCGTTGGATTTACCATAGCGACGAAATTGTCCGCGAAAATCTGCCAGGGTGGCCCGGTGGCGATGGCGCACGATCGCCTCAGGAGCCAGCACAATTTGGTAGGGGGTATTTTGCTGCATGCGCCAACAAATATCCGCGTCACCGCCGGTGGTCAGGTAACTGCGAAACAATCCGATTTTTTCAAACACGATTCGCCGAACCGCTAAATTTGCCGTTTGTCCGTAGGGGAAAAAAGGGTTGGCTAGGGTGTGTTTTTGGGACAGGATATCCTGGCGATCGGCGTAGCGTTCTAGCCGTGAGTTTCCCAGCAGGGCTTGGATTTCCCCGGCCACCATGCCGATGTCTTGGGCACTAAATCCGTTGCCAGACATGGTGGTGTTTGGGGGAGATCCCGCTAAAAATGGCTGAATCAGATTTTCTAACCAATCAGACGCCGGGCGACAGTCGCCGTCAAGGAAGGCAAAAAATTCCCCTTTTGCCTGAAGAATGCCGCAGTTACGGGCAGCGTAGGAGGACTGAATATGCAGCTCCTGAAGGGGGATCAATGTAAAACCTTGGGATTTAAATCGCGGGATTGCCTTTTGCAAAATTTCAAAGGTTTCATCCTGGCTATTGTTATCCACTAGCAGGAATTCCAGGCGATCGCTCGGATAGGTTTGCGCCGCCAAACAGTCCAGCAAGTCAGGCAAATCATCCCGACCATTATAAAGAGGCGCAATAACCGATAAAAAAGGAAGCTGTGTACTATCGCCCATCGGTTAAATCAGCTAAGCAAGCTGTTAAAAAAGAGACTAATCCAAGCTACCCAAACGACTTAACGGCCAAAAGCGCCATACGGCTTGACCAATGATGCGATCGCTCGGTACAACCCCCCAACACCGGCTGTCGTAGCTGCGGTTGCGGTTGTCCCCCAGGACCAAATAGGAATTTTCTGGCACAACAACGGGACCCGTTAGGAAAGGCTTTTCATCCAAACCACACACATTCACTTCCGTACGTTGCTCACCAGAATCGAATGTTAACGGCAGGATAGTCCGCCCGGCTTTTGTACCTGCCACCATCGACTGGGTAAGGTGTCGCTCGTCGCCAATGTAGGCTTCCGTCAGGGGGCGACCGTTGATTAAAACTCGTCCGTCGCGCAGTTGTACCCGCTCCCCTGGCAAGCCAATGACTCGCTTAATCATGGCGTCTTCAAAATCGCGATCGCGCAAAGCATCGGTAGGCTCAAATACCACCACATCGCCGCGCTTAGGAGAACTGAAACGATATCCTAGCTTTTCCACAATCAGGCGATCATTCACTTCCAACGTGGGCAACATTGACTCTGACGGAATGTAGCGAGCTTCGGCAATGTAAGTGCGAATGCCGAGGGCAAGGACTACGCTAAGCCCAACCGTTTTAACGGCTTCAATTAGGGTATTTTCCGAGCGCTCTTTTTCCGGTGTGGCGTCAGAATCTGTGGGCGTATTAACGGATTTAGGTTGATCGCTCACGGGCAGTCCTATGGAGTTTGCTCAAGTGTGACATGAAGATGAAGATAACGGAGGCGGGCAAGGGGGAATTTCAAGCTGGAGCTTTTGAACGGCACTATTGCGCAGTTTTGTGATGGGTTTCTATATCTTCTTCTTGCGCCGCTTTCCATTTTATATCGCCAGGATTAGCAAATCAGGATCCTGTGTCACTAATTGCATTGCTCTACGTTGATTACATAATTAATTACGTTGCTCGGCATTTGCGGTCCGGCTTTCAATTTTTTGCGTTTACTCGTTTCCGCTTACTTATTTGCGTTTATTTGTTCGCGTTTAAGTGGGGTGGAGAAAAGTCTTGGCGATCGCGTTGGTTCCAGTCATTCCAGGCCCACTTTAGAAAATTAAGATAGCGCAGGGCAAAAGCGTCGTGGGAGAAATTTTGGGCGTGACGGGCGATCGCCTCAGCGCTAAATTTTGACTCCCACTGTTCAAAGGCGATCACCGCGTCCATCAAAGCCTCGACCGTTTGCCTGGGAAAGTGGAGGCCCGTGCCCAGGTGAGGATCCTGGCGAATATCCCGCACCGTTTCCGAGGTGCCGCCAGCATTGAGGGCAATTACCGGAATTCCCGCCGCCTGGGCTTCCACCGGGGCAATGCCGAAATCTTCAAAAGCCGCATAAACAAAGGCTTTGGCATGGCGCATATAGTGTTCAACAATTTCGTCGGGCTGCTCCCCCAATAGTGTGACGTTGGGTCCTGCTTGGGATCGTAATTGTTCTAGCGCCTTGCCGCCGCCGATTACCACCAGCGATCGCCCCAATTTTGTAAAAGCTTCCACCATAATCGGCACTTTTTTATAACTAACCAAGCGAGTTACGGTTAGGTAATAGTCTTGATTCTTATATTTTTTAGGGCAGTTCTCGGGTGAAACCTGATCTAAAGATCGGGTAAATCGCTCGGTATCAACGGGAGGGTAAATGACTTCTGAACGTCGTCGATAACACCGCCAAATTCGTCGCGCCGTAGTGCCAGAATTTGCCACAAAATAATCCACCCGATTCGCCGATAAACTATCCCACTGGCGCAGGCGGTGGAGAATATATCGCGTGATTAATCCCGGCAATCCGCGTCCAGCTCGGCTGGCATTTAAATAGTCCTGAGTTAAGTCCCAGGCATAGCGCATTGGGGCGTGGCAATAACACAGGTGCATTTGCTGGGCATGGGTTAAAACTCCTTTAGCGACAGCGTGGGACGAGGAAAGTACCACATCATAATCGCGAATATCTAACTGTTCGATCGCCAAGGGCAGCAACGGCAAATATTTTTGAACTCCCCGTTTTGCCCCCGGTAATTTTTGTAGAAAAGTGGAGCCAATATTACGCCCGTACAGATAGCTATTCGGGTTAGAAGATTCAAAATCAATTAGGGCAAATAAATCCGCATCAATATGCTGCAAAATCTGTTCCACCACCAGCTCCGATCCCCCCGTTGCCAACGGCGTTAGCCACTCGTGAACCATGGCGTATTTCAAAGGGGAAGCACACATAAAAATGGCAAAAAACGTCAGCAGTCATTAACAGGAAGAAGCTTCCTTGAATGAGGAGAATGGGGGGAATTATTCAAAGGGAATTATTCAAAGGGAATTATTCAAAGGGAATTATTCAAAATTGCGCCGTAGCTCAGAATTCTGAATCAGGGCCTTTCGGGTAAGGATCTCCCCTTAACCTACCCTTATTAAGGGGGGAGATTGTTCTTGGTATTTCTGATTTTTCTTTTCTTTTGATTGCTTTAATTCGATTGCCTTAAGGTGACTCAACTGTAGGACCGTCGTGATTTCAGATCAATCCCTAAGGCTTGTCCCCGATCCACCAACTTTTCAGTGAGCTTTGCCAGTTGAGATAACTGATCCCCAAAGGATTGCAACTGTTTTTTCGCCGCTAGTTTTTTGGCGATCGCCCCTTTAGCCAGATCATCGCGCCCTCCCTGAACCGCCACCCGCGCCACCTGATCCCACTGCTGAAGCACTTCCTTTGCATCTTTGTACTGGGGCTGAAGACGATTCCAACTGCGTTCCAAATCATCCAAAGCTCGGTTCAAGGTGTCGGCGGAACTGGGGCTATTTCCAGGCAGGCTGCCTAAACTGGGTCCCGTTCCCAGCGCCTGATCCAACACACTGCCGTCTAGGCGATTGGCTAGGGGACCCATTTGGGCGCTGCGATGGACACCGGTTTTGCACCAGGTGGCAAAGTGTTCGCAATTATTAAAAATCAGATTGTACTCCTGTTCCCCCAGGCGGCTTTCTGCACGCCGCACCACCGTTTCGGGAATGTAACAGGTGGTGTAGCGCTTCACCCGCACCCGCCCAGGGCGGTCCGTTTCCCCCACAAATGTATCGATATGGGTACGGCGGACAGTGGGCGTTTCCCATCGCTTGGAATAGTGGATCACCGTGCGATCGCCACAGTCAATGCCGTGGTGTTCGTAGACCCCTTCTAGCCCTGCCAGCGATCGCCACACATAGATTTGATCTCCTTTTGCCACTTTTGATCTCCTTTTGCCACTGTTGTTGCCCTCCCCCCGCGCTGACTCATTATGGGCATACCCCTAGGGTCCACCCATGGGCGTGCAAATTGCAACGAAATGGCTCCAAAGGGCGAAAACCCGTTGGCTGGGTCGGGCAACTCTTGTTACGCTCTGGGGTAACTTGTTTTTCCTCGTCATGGTCAGCGTCTCTCCCTCCCCCGATTCCCAATCAATTCCCCAGCTCCAGCGATCGCCTCGTAAATCGCTGGGGCTTCGGCGACTGGGCGCTTGGGCGGTGGAAATGGGGCTGCTGGGGATCACGACGTTTGTTCCCTGGGCGGTGGGGCAGGCAGTCAATGAGCGCTACACGGGGCGACCGGTGCGGCTAAATGGGATTTTGGCGATCGCCGAAGACTCCACCGCCAAAGCCCTGGCAACCCCCCAACAGTCGCGCACCCTGACTGTTGCCCCCCTGACCAATTTGCTGTGGTCCATTGGATTAGTGGGACCGTTGACCCTGGGGGCAACGCAGTTTTACCTATTGGCAGTGCGGGGTCAAACGTCGCCGAAACGATGGTTTGGGGTACGCCTTAGCCAAGTGGATGGGCGACCGCCGGGGATTTTGCGGGTGTTGCTGCGGGAGGGCGTTGGACGCTGGGGGGTGCCTGGGGCGATCGCCTATGGCATTTGGCGCTATGGCGGTGCATTTCCCGATGTGGGGCTATTGGCAGGATTGACCGCCCTGACTTTGGTAGTTGAAGGGGGCACAGCCCTGCTCAATCGCCGGGGAAGGGGATTACGGGACTCCCTAGGGGGAACCTGGGCGCATGACACGGAGGCTATTGCTGTTCTGGGGGGACCGCCTCCCCCGGCCGAATCCCCCAGTGCTGATCCTGCTTTTGTGCCATCCCAGCCGGCGACCCAGTCAAACAGGTTAGTGCCGTCGGAGAACCGCCAGGGTTTATGGCTATTGATGCGGGAATATCCAGGAGCGGCGATCGTTACGGCGGTGGTAGGCGGCATGGTGCTGGTGCTGGGCACCTTTGTGGGGACGCAGGTTTATGTACAGCAGCAGAATTTAACCTATGCGTTGCGGGAACAGGAACAGCAGCTTTTAAAGGATTTGGTGGGGCAGTACAGCCAGAGTGCGCCCGATGAACGACGCGGAGCCATTATGGCCCTAGGCAGTATCCGGGGCGATCGCTCGGATATTGTGCTGCTGGTAAATTTGCTGGGTCAAGAAGAGGATCCCAAGCTGGTGGAGGCACTACAACAGGCCTTAAGTGCCGCTGGACCCGAGGCGCTGGGCTATTTAGCCAACCTCAACCGCACCTTAAAAACTGATCTGGACTCCCTTAGCGTGGGCAACAATACCCCGGAGCAGTTGGCCGCCCGTCGTCGATTTCGTGCCTCCCAGCGCGCTTTAACAAAGCTGTTGCGACTGGGGCCGCGCAGTTTGGAAACGGGTGGGGATCAGGATCCCGGCAGCGAAAAAATTGATCTGAGCAAAGTAGACTTCAGCCAGTCAAACCATCCCCAGCTGCCGTTTCGGTTGGCATTGGGGGGGGCAGATTTATCGGGACTCAACTTGCGCAGCGTACTGTTGACCGGGGCAGAGCTGCGGGGATCGCGCTTTCGTAACGTTGGGAACGACGACCAGCTTGATACCTATGACGATTGGGTCACTGATTTAAGCGGGGCGGGGCTAAGCGAGGCGGATTTAACTGGAGCATTTTTGTCGGGGGTGCCCCTGCGGCGGACGAATTTGGGGCGGGCTACGGTTAATCGCGCCGACTTTTCCGGCGGCGATTTGGAGGGAGCTAATTTCTCCGGTGCCCAGGGAGTGTCGGCGATTTTTGAGCGATCGCAACTGTTCCAAGCCAGCTTCACCGGGGCCAATTTCGGCAAAGGAAATTTTCAAAACGCCAATTTACAAGGGGTAAAAGGGACACGGTTTCAGGGGCAGGATGCAGTCTTTACCGGTGCGAATTTGCGCCAAAGTACCTGGCGCGATGCAAATTTGTCGCGATCGCAGTTAGACCGAGCGGACCTGACCCAAATCGACCTAAGCCAAACCAACTTGGAAGGGGCAACCTTTAAAAGCGCCTGGCTTCAGGAAGCCAACCTAACGGGAGCCAACTTAACGGGAGCAGACTTAACGGGCGCTCAACTTTCCGGCGCAAACTTTCAAAATGTCACCCTGTTCCCCGCCAATCCCAACGGCAGCAGCGGCTTTGTGGAAAAAGCCCCCACCGGTACCTCCGCCCAGGTGCGCGGCGTCGATTTCAGTCAGGTCAAAAATCTCGATTCCCAACAGCTCACTTACCTTTGCACCCAGGGAGCTATCCACCAAAGCTGCGGCTCCTAACTTATTTCACCGTCTTCGAGCTCCCGCGACCCTTTACGAAAAATATTCACAAAAAGGTCTTAGGGAGCAGATGGATTTTCCGTCAGTGGGTACACTAGGGTTTGACTTAATGGGGCTTAACTGAGCTTTAACTTTTTAAGCCTGAAGATTTAAGCCTAAAGATTTTACGAATTTGATACGTTTAACACTATTTAAGTTGCAATAGATTACGCAGCTCCTTAGTTTTTCCCTACTAATTCCCATTAAAACCTGGCGTTGCGCCAACGGGAATGGTGTCCCAAAAGCGATCGCCCCAACCCTACCGGAACTTAGTACAATTTCAGTCTTAGTCTTTTACCCTTAATCCTTACCCTGTACAAGCCCGAGAGGTAGAACCGTGCGATCGCGAACTGCACCCCAAGCTGGCTCCCCCCCACTGACCGTTTCCCGCCAAACTGGTGGCTATGCTCTCATTGATAGCCTGGTTCGCCACGGCGTTGCCCATATTTTTGGCTATCCTGGCGGCGCAATTTTACCCATTTACGACGAGCTATATAAAGCAGAAGCTCGGGGCAAAATTCAGCATATTTTGGTGCGCCACGAGCAGGGAGCTGCCCATGCCGCTGACGGGTATGCTCGCGCCACGGGAAAAGTGGGCGTGTGCTTTGGTACCTCGGGTCCCGGAGCCACTAACTTGGTCACCGGCATCGCCACTGCCCATATGGACTCCATTCCCATGGTGGCGATTACCGGACAGGTGCCGCGCCCGATGATTGGCACCGATGCGTTCCAGGAAACGGATATTTGGGGCATCACCTTACCGGTGGTGAAGCATTCCTACGTGGTGCGCAATCCGGAGGATATGGCGCGCATTGTGGCGGAAGCGTTTTATATTGCGGCCACCGGTCGTCCGGGTCCGGTGCTGATTGATGTGCCGAAGGATGTGGGTCAAGAAGAGTTTGACTATGTGCCAGTGGAGCCCGAAGCCATTAAGCTGCCAGGCTATAAGCCCACGGTGAAGGGCAATAATCGACAAATCACCCAGGCGCTAAATTTAATTCGCAATAGCAATAGTCCGTTGCTGTACGTGGGAGGTGGGGCAATCGCCGCTGGAGCCCACGCGGAACTGACCAAGCTTGCGGAACACTTCCAAATTCCCGTCACCACCACCCTAATGGGCAAAGGGGTTTTTGATGAGCGTCATCCCTTATCGGTGGGCATGTTGGGCATGCACGGCTCCGCCTACGCTAATTTTGCGGTGACCGACTGTGATTTGCTGATTGCGGTGGGGGCTCGCTTTGATGATCGCGTGACGGGTAAACTGGACGAATTCGCCGCCAAAGCCAAGGTGATTCATATTGATATCGACCCGGCGGAGGTGGGCAAAAATCGCGTGCCCAATGTGCCCATTGTGGGAGACGTGGGCAAGGTGCTGACTGGAATGCTAGCCCGCATCGAAGAGCTGGCTATTCCGGCGGCCACCCAAACGACGGCGGACTGGCGATCGCGCATTGACCAGTGGAAGGTGGATTACCCGCTGGTAGCCCCCACCGATTCGGAGGAAATTAGCCCCCAAGAGGCGATCGTAGAACTGTGGAAAAGTGCCCCCGACGCCTACTACACCACCGACGTGGGGCAACACCAAATGTGGGCAGCCCAGTTCCTGAAAAATGGTCCCCGCCAATGGATGTCCAGCGCCGGGCTTGGTACCATGGGCTACGGAATGCCCGCTGCCATGGGGGCCCAGGTGGCCCTACCGGGAGAAGAGGTGATTTGTATTGCCGGAGACGCCAGCTTCCAGATGAACTTGCAGGAGCTGGCCACGCTGGTGCAATATGACATACCCGTCAAAACCGTGATTATCAACAACGGTTGGCAGGGCATGGTGCGCCAGTGGCAGCAGGCCTTCTACGAGCAGCGCTATTCGTCCTCCAATATGGAAAAGGGGATGCCCAACTTTGTGAAACTAGCGGAAGCGTTCGGCATGAAGGGCATGATGGTAACCCGTCGTGAGGATATGGCGGGCGCTTACCAAGAAATGATGGAGCATCCTGGTCCGGTGCTGATGGATATTCTGGTGAAGCGGGATGAAAATTGCTACCCCATGGTGAAGCCAGGGAAGGGCAACAGCCAAATGCTAGGTATTCCCGAGATAGCTAGTCGCGCTTAGGGGCTGCTGTGGCGTTACGGCGTCCAAATTTGCGTCAGGTCTAAGCGAAATCCCGATAAGGTCGTTTCGCCCGATAATTCCTGGGGACCGTCAAGGGCCTCCACGTCTCTGTCGGCGCGGTAAATTTCAACGCGGCGATTTTGGGGATCCAATAGCCAGCCCAGTTGGGTACCGTTGGCGATATATTCACGCATTTTTTCCTGTAGCGGAGCCAGGGAATCGCTTTTGGATCGCAGCTCCACCACAAAATCTGGACAAATCCGAGGGAAGGTTTCATCGGGATCAATAGGGCGAGATTCCCAGCGATCGCCACTCACCCAGGACGCATCAGGGGATCGAATTGCACCATTGGGCAAAATAAAGCCAGTGGATGAATCAAACGCGTAGCCCGGCTTTCCAGCACTGCGCCACCAAATATACAACTCACCAGCAATACTCCAATTTCGTCGACCGGTTTCCCAGCCCGTAGGTGGATTCACAGTTAATTCTCCCTGTGCAGTTCGTTCTAAATGTAGGTGACGGTTGGCGATCGCCAGGGCAGCAAACTGGTCAACGGTAACGCACAGCTTGAGCGCGGGTGGCACCGCCAGCAACAGAGGCTCCAGAGGATCAACAGAAGCCCCAGGAAATTGTGTCGATTGAATTTGCACGAGAACATTCCCACAACTTATTTCCATATTAAGCACAACATCGGGCTACATTAAGCACCATGACTTCTTTGGCTCCTTGGCGATCGCCCCTATCGCGGGCGCTCCACCGCAATCGCTCCCTCGCCTATGCCCGATATTTTCAATTAGCTACGGTGCGAGCAAATGGCGCGCCCGCTAACCGAACGGTAGTATTTCGCGGTTTCAGCGATCGCCCCGACCTGCCTAACGCCTTGAAAATCATCACCGACCGTCGCAGCGAAAAAATTCCCCAAATCGATGGGGATCAGCGAGGAGAGGCGTGCTGGTATTTTCCCAAAACCCGAGAACAGTTTCGACTAACGGGGCAGCTAGTCGCAGTAATAGCGGGCGATCCCCAAGATTTAAACCAAAAAGAGCGGCGCGTCACCTGGCAAAATTTATCGGACTCGGCACGTCTACAATTTGCCTGGCCCCAGCCAGGCGATCGCCGCAAGAAAGACAGCGCCCCCATCCACCCACACCCCCCGCCCCCCATCTTAT
>CALCTI010000009.1 GCA_937894105.1 uncultured cyanobacterium | reverse complement strand
TGCCTCCCTCATTCTCAGCCAGAGTCTATCACGTCAGTTAACTTGACAATGCCCTTCATCCAGAAAACGGCAGGTTAAATTGACAATGCCCGAAAAAGTGTTGAATCCGTAGTGGAAAAGCTTTCTTTTTGCCGAAGTTGAAAGCTTTGGGACCGTAGTGGCGTATATCCAGTTCGTCGAGTCCTTTTCAGGCGGCTTTAGCACAGGCGCGGATTAAGCCGCCATACGAGCAAGGGCGTGTACTTTCCACTGCGTCAGGCTTGGGGCTAATTAATGGCACGCCCTAAACGGCCATTCGCTTATTGGCGAATACCTCTTGAAGAGGATCTCCCGTGGAGGGCTCTGGGGAGTTGGGCGATCGCGGCACCGGCGCCGGAAACTCCAAGCCCGATCCATGCTCCACCATAAACACATTGGAATACAAATTCGCAATCACCTGCTTTCCCGCTTGGGTCAGCGCCAAATATTCCAACGCATCCTGCACATAGGGATACACTCCCTTCCAGAAAAATTGGGCATAGTTATTGCGCAAATCTCCAGGATTTTTATACCCCAGCACCTCATTCATCCCCGTCTCTTCAAACTCATAAAACAGAGCGCAAATTTTGTTTAAATAGCGCGGATCGCTCAGCTGTCCCAGCAAATCGGCCGCCCGCACTAAGCCCGGATAATTTCGCGTATCCTGACGATCCTCTCCAGCAGGGACCGGAAACCGAGTCAGCTCCACATTACGCTTCAAAATCTCCACATCAATCAGCTTGTGTCCCCCAAACCGCTCTTCTAAAAACTGCTTGCTGCGGTCCACATGGTAAGGGGGCAAACTGGCGTCTGTGGAACCATGGGGCAGCCGCACCCGTTCATCGTCAATGCCTGTGGCGTACCAACCGTTGCCATCGTTTAAGCAAACGCCCTTGATATAGCCAATATCGTGAAACAGCAGGGAAATAATAAAGTGCAACCAATCGTCTGGGGCAACACCGCCGTCGCGAATATGCTTCCCTCGAATCACCTCTTGCCCCACCAGCGCCACCATGATGGTGTGCTCAATGTTGTGGTAAAGAGCATCACCATTGGCGATATTTTCCAGAGCAACCCCTCCAGCCCAGGACAAAATGTCTTTGTAGCTGCTTTTCCAGTTGCCATAAGTGCGCTCGTATCCCTCTTGGAGGCGAGCCACAAAGGCGTTTATTAGTAGATCGGTGGAATTAAACAGCATGGCATCGGGAGCAAGAAGAGGGTGGAAATGACTAGAGCAATAAATCTGAAATAACCAACGCAGATCAGTATTTAAGTGGACTTTCCTGTATTAAATGCTTCTTCACCCTTAATAAAAAACAGTGTATCCCATCGCCATCGCCAGTGAGCGTATCTTTGCCCTCGCCGACAAAAGAGGCGGTTTGCTCAGGGGCAAGACTAATGTCATCCTGCTGATTTACCCCTGCAATCATAAAAATCCAGACAATCTAAATCCAGACAATCTAAATCTAGACAATTTGAATGGAGTGGTCCTCTAACAGCTTTCCCTGAGGCTTTCTGTAAAGATTTTCCGTAAGTGCTTTTGTGACCTGATCCACGGCGAAGTACTCCGCCTGGTCTTCTTCTTCTTACTGTACTCCGATTTTTATGGGGACTTGGGTTCGTCGGAAAAAGGGTTGGATTTCTTAAGATGGCAAGTAGAGTTGTTGTTTGCTGATGGATTGAGTGTGGGCTGGGAAAGAGTTATTGGGGTGGATTTTAATCGGCGTTAAGGACGGATTGGGTTTGATCGCTCGAGATAGCCCGTATCGCTCTTTGATCTGACCAGGGCGATCGCTCCAGGGAATTAGCGATCGCCATACATAAACGCCGCCGCAACAGAAAAGCCATTGGAAGATTTTACTTAGGACACTTCACTCAGAAGCCGCGAAAAAATAGGAGTTAATATGTCTGACCGCCCCTCTAATTCCAATTCCAGCTCCCAATCCGGTACCAATGCACGGGTGTCGGTGGGATTATCCATTGCGGCGTCTATCGCGATCGCCGCCGGAGCAACCACCGCTTGGGTTGCCAGCCAACAACAGGATTCTGTAGCCCCCGAACCACCCCCATCCGTATCTGTTGCTCCAGCCTCACCACCGCCCGCTGTCGCGGAATCCCCCGCCGGTGAAGCGTCTCCCCCGGCGGACCCTAAGGCAGTAGTACAGTCCCTAATGGTGTACTGGCTGAAAGATACGGGGCGATCGCTCGAGTTGACCCCCCTAAGCACCAAGGTTTATGCGCCAGACCGGCCCGAAGATATTTTGATGGCGGCGCTGGCTCAATTATTTTCCCAGCCTCCCGCGCAGGACGTGGGCAATGCGGTGCCCCTGGAGACCAAGATTTTATCCGTGGCTGTTAAAAAAGACGGGGTTCACGTGGATGTGTCCGAAGGGTTTATTGCGGGTGGCGGCGCAGCGTCAATGATGGGACGGCTGGGGCAGTTGATTTTTACGGCGACGACCTTGAACCCTAACGCGCCAGTGTGGATTTCCGTGGCAGGAGAGCCACTGACGATATTGGGAGGAGAAGGCATTGAAGTGATGCAGCCCATGACCCGCCAACAATTTAGCGAAAACTTCAATATGTAGGACGGAGTTGGCTCGCGGAAACTTGGCTTGTGGCAAACTTGCTGAAAATTGACTTGTAGCAAAAATGTATTGCTGAGTATTGCCAGGGAGTCGCCCCGTCCAGAAATCCTGGCACCATAAATTGGGTAGCCCCGCCGCCGCACACATCCATCAAACAAACCCATGACCTCCCCTACTTTTGGTAAAATGACCCAGCCCGCTGGAACGCCGCCGGATCCTAAGGAAATTGATGCGTTGCTGGAACGGGGCTGCGCCCTAATTAAGGAAGATCAGTTTGATCTGAGCGATCGCGAGCTGATGGGTCAAATGGTCGAAGCCCTCGGGGATACGCGGGGGATGACCCGGCTGCAATTTGCGGAAATCTTAGGCAAAGTAATCGGCAAACCGGCGGTGCCCCAACTGATGGACGCCCTGGCAAACCATGAAAACCCAGTGGTCCGCCGAGCCAGCGCCAAAACCTTAACGTTAATTCGCGACCCTCGCGCTATTCCCACCTTAGTCAACGCGTTTTTGCACGACGAAGACACGGTGGTCAAAAGCTCATCCATCAGCGCACTGGCAGATACAGGAAAGCCTTCGGTCCCCGTTCTGCTGGAAATCCTATCCGATAGCAACCAGCCGGACAGCATAAAAGGACATGCTGCCTGGGCGCTGGGAGTCATTGGTTCCGATGCGGCCGATGAGCTATTTAAAGCGGCGGACTCGGATTTGGACGATGTGCGTCAGGCGGCGGTGGGGGCGATCGCCGGCATTGCGCGGGAGAAACAGGATGAACGGGCGATCACGACGTTGGTGGCGGCGTTAGACGATAGCAATACGGAAGTGCGTTTGGAAGCAGCATCGGCGTTGGGGGAAGTGCGGTCAGCGGTGGCACGACCAAAATTAATCGAGCATTTGGCAGACGGCGACCCGGACGTACGTAAAGGGATGGCGTTGGCGTTGATGAAGGTGGGCGATCAGGACACGGTGCCAGTATTGAAGGAAGTTCTAGAGAAGGAAGCAGACCCCAATATCAAACGAATCATCGCCCTAGCGGTCAGTCAACTGCAAAATCGGCTGGGAATTACGGACACAGGCGATTAACCAATTTCACTTGAATTACTTAGACAAGCTGAGAGACGGAAAATTTCCTTACCCTTGGAGGGAATCGTTGGGCTCCTCCTGAAGATTTGAAGCGCCCCATTCGTCTTTCTCGGGTTCTAGTAGGGCGATGGGAATTCTCCGCTCGGTTATTCAACCCCTTGTGCTGT
>CALCTI010000008.1 GCA_937894105.1 uncultured cyanobacterium | reverse complement strand
ACGGACATCAAGCCGCCTGGCACTTTTCCGAAACCTTCTGGAGCGATCCCCTGTTTGCCCCCTATCGCCACTCCCCCGCCGCTTCGGAGCTTCCCATCACCTATACCGTCGGACCGCTTACTTTAAACGGCATTGCTGACTGGGTGGGCGAGGATTTTGTTTTGGATTTTAAAACCGGGCGACGGCGGGACTCAACCGACTCCCGGGATATTACCGGCTGGCAGGTGTGGGCCTACGCCAGGGCGACGGGGAAAACCACGGGGGTGTTGGGATATTTGCGATCGCCCCACCTAGAAATTTTCACCAGCGACGATCTCGCCACCTTCGACCACCGCGCCACACCCATGATTCAGCAAATTTACCAGGGCAACTTCACCCCCACGCCCAGCATCGCCACCTGCGCCATTTGCCCCTACTCATCCCTATGCGACGCCGCTTAACGCCGCTTAGGTTGCGGTCTGGGCGTATGACGCTATGTGAACCACCACAGTCACTGGCCCAATACCACTGGTGGCTGATAGAACCATTGCGTAAAATCGATTAGAACACCAAATCCTAAAAGAGCATCATGACTTTGCGTACCTTGGTTCAAAATCGCCTAACCCGTGGCTTGGTCGGCACTTTAATCGCTGCTGGCGTTGCCCTCCCCGCGGTAGCAACCACCGAAAACACCGTAGCAATCGCCGAAGCCAACGTTGCCGAAACCGTCAACCTGCGGGACAAAGCGGAAGAGAAAAAGCGGATTGTAGTTCTAGACTTTCACTTTTCCGATCCCAACAATCGCTACTGGAGCTCCTATGGTAGCGGTCGCGCCGGAGCTGGTATTAGCGCCCAAGTGATTGACTTTCTTCTGGAAGATGGCTCCGTACGGGTTACGGACCGCAGCGCCGTTGCAGGTAACGAGCGCCGCTGGTACTGGGATGGTGAAGATGTGGGCTCGGCGGTGGCGATCGGTAATGCTTTGGGCGTTGACTACGTTCTAGTGGGCACCGTCACGGAATTTACCGCTGAAACCCAGCGCACCGGCGGTGGCGCTTTTGGCATTCGCGTTGGCTCTGACAAAAAGACCGCCCGAGTAACCCTAACAGCACGGGTGATCGACACGGCGACCAGCGATGTGGTGGCTTCTGCTCGCGGAAACGCTGAAATTGAAGTGGACGAAGGCAGCGGTTCTTTCCGAGGTATCGGCGGCAGCCAAAGCAGCTCTAACGAAGGTGCCATGATGAATGACGCCGTGGAGGCGGCAGCGGAAGACTTGGTGGGCAACCTAGTCGGCAAGCTTTAAAGAACGCCATGCACCCTCAGGTTTCGAACAAAAGCTTCATCACCTTTGATTCAAACAGAAGTGTGCACTTAAAATAAGTTGGTGACGACTGCACCATCAATCCGGAAAAGCCTTTGCCTTTAACCCTCCGGCATTTTTTCGGGATTTTCCGTCCAAGATGTTTTGATTAATACTTTTAAAAGCTGAACGTCAAACAATCAGCGTGAGTCGTCATCGTGTTCGTTCAAAAGTCTCCCAATAATTGGGGAACAGCATCTACCGACCAAAGATAAGTGCGGCTGAACCAAAAAGTTCGGTCGCGCTTATTTTTTGGGGATTTTTTTGGGGTTTGTGGACCTAATTCTTTGCCCACTCCTTTTCGATCGCCTCGAGCAACACTTCTTCTAAAGTGCGATCGCCAAAGGAATCCACCGTCACAATATCGATCACATCAAACTTCGCCCCAAGACGGACTAACTCATCTTCCAGAAAATGTAAAAACTTGGTCGCTTCAGGGTCGACGCCAATTTGCACAAAACTCACTGCAAGCTAATTCCCCGCGCTCATTTTCTGAGTAGCAATAATCAGCTCTCGAATTGCCGCCTCTTCGTCGTCAGGCTTTCCGTCCGTAATAATCAACAGGGTCGCCGGGCTTTCAGGGCGCCAAGGGCGCAGCACCAAATTCAGCAACCCTGCCAGATCCGTGGATCCAAAGGGAGCCTGCTTAGCGAACAAATCACTAATTCCCTGGGCGGTGGCGTTGCCCAGCTTCTTAACCCGCGTGGCAAAGGTGTACACATCCAGGCCATCCGGGTCCAAATCTTCCACGCCCGCCGCCAGCCGAGACGCCGCCTTTAATACCGTTGTCCACCGCGATCGCCCATCGGGAAGCCGCACCAACATTGAGCTAGACGCATCCACTGCCAAAATGTAGTCACGCATTGGCTCGGCCCCTTCCTGCAATATTGTTTGCGATCATCCGTGATTCCACTTAATTTAGCGCACCGTAGTTTTGAACAGTGCCACAAAAGGTTGCCTTAGTGAATCGTAAAATTACTTAGCCTTCGTCCAATTCAAGGGCAGCCCCCTTAGGTGCGGCCATTTTTTGTAAGGTTTTCCACGCCTGATGCGGTGCTAAATGACTCGATGTATAGTTCCAACACAACAGCTCCTCGGTTAAAAATTGGTCATGCTTTTCGATGGACTTATCCTTAACGATCGCCGCTAACTCAACCCCATCGACAGGTCCCGCCGCAACAATCTTATTCAGTTCTAGACTCAACCTTTCTGGACTAATGTCTCGCACGATAATCGCAAGACCTTCCATACCCACGTCCAACCCTGCGGTGCGCAGTAATAAAATAACCGTATTGGTTACTTGGCTTCCCATCCAACAAAAAAGCAATGTGTCTTTTCCATCTTTAACTAAAAACTGACGATTTAAATCCAGCCGAACAAAATTTTCTCGCCCTTCTTGCAGTAAATTTAAGGCAACTTTATCCAAAAAAATCGGGCGATCGTCAGTGGAATAAATCCGGTACATTTCCTGGAGAACCCGATCATGAATCATCCCTCCGCTTCCCCGAAAACTAGGAACTCGTCCCGCTGTCGCCCTGACCACATCAATGACTTTACGATCCGCATCAACCATCAGCACTTTCCAGCGGCGACCAGCAAAAATAATAAACATGCCTTCACAAAGGGGCGATTCAATGGGTAATGTGCCTAGGGTTTTTCCTTTAGTCACAATGCGATATTCATCAGCAGTTTGAAAGGCAGTGTAAAAGCTAAAATGATTCACCAGTTTTTCACCTTTAAGTCCCAAAATTAATATTCCATCGTGGGTTTGTTGGATTAGATCTTGGTTGCCCAACTGTCGCAATAGCTGAATAAAAATAGCCTGGGGAACTGATCGAAATGCTCCCGTTTGGCACAGCACTTGATAAAGCTGTGAGGCATTAACCCCGCCATACTGAGCAATCAAAGATAAAACCTGTTGAACCAGGGTTGAAAGGTGATGCTTTGAGACAATGGGCGGCTCACACCAACGATCAAAGACCATTAAATTAACGACCGCAATAGTTTGCACCAGCACCGGACGAAGGGTACCAGGGAGGTCCGTGGTCGGGGTAACTTCAGGCTCTGAAATATAGAAGCGGATAATGGCAGGATCTCCGGTTTTACGACCGGATCGCCCCAGTCGTTGTCGGGTACTGGACACGGAGAAAGGAGCTCCCACCTGGGCGATCGACTTTACGGCCCCCACATCAATTCCCATTTCCAGCGTTGTGGTGCAAAGGACCGTTGTGGGCTTGTCTCGTTTCAGAGCCTGTTCCGCTTCTTCGCGAATGGCTTTCGATAAACTGCCGTGGTGGGGTAAAAATTCATTCGGCACTCGCTGCTGTTCCGATAAACGGCGCAGGCGATCCGTGAACGTTTCAACGTCGGATCGACGGTTAATAAAAATTAAATTGGTATCCCCGCGCAGAACCCGAAAGAGATGAGCGGCAATATCAATTTCCCCCTGGGATTCTCCCGTTTCATCAGAATCTTCACCAGAGTTCACAGCAGGAAGCGTATCCGGGATGAAAGAGTCCTCTGAATCCTGTTGTGATCCCCTATCTGACTTGAAATCTTGCTTCAGACGAGTCTTCAAATTGGGTTTTATTTTTCGATACCCCCTCACTTGAATTTGAATTTCTTGACCATCGTCATCGGACAGAACAAGTGCCACTTGCCCCGGTGAACTGGGGCGTAGAAATTGAGCGGCTAGGTCCATATCTCCTAGGGTTGCACTTAGCCCAATGCGAGGAATACTGCGACGGATGACCTGTTCCACCCGGTGCATTAGCGATTGCAATTGCTTGCCCCGTTCCACTCCAATAAACGCGTGAAGTTCATCCACCACTAGGTAATTGAGTCCTTGGAAAAAGGCGCCCATTGCTGACCCGTGTCGCACCAGCAATGCTTCTAGGGATTCTGGTGTGATGATTAGAATGCCCTGGGGTTGCTTCAAAAGTCGCCGTTTACGGCTGGCGTCCACATCCCCGTGCCAAGGAGTAACGGCAATGTCTAGGGAGTCTCCCATAGTTGAGAGTCGTCGGTATTGGTCATTGATCAGGGCTTTTAAAGGGCTGATACAGAGGGTTTTGATGCCGGTGTTGGAGCTGAGGCTGCTATCAGAGCTATTTTTGACGCCGTTATCAATATCATTGGCGATCACCCCCATCCCACTAGCTGCTGCCTTCCCTGAACTCTCCCCTTGGGATTGCATCTCCGCCTCTTCCAGCAGTCGGGAAAAAA
>CALCTI010000007.1 GCA_937894105.1 uncultured cyanobacterium | reverse complement strand
CATTGAAAAAAGCCTTAAAAAAGGATAGGAATCCCTAAAAAATGCCTTTAAAAGCGGTCATCTTTGATTTCAGCGGCACCATTATTAATGACGAATCGGTACAGGCTTCGTTAACGGATCCGCTGCTGCTGGCGGAAAATCTGCGCCCGACCCCCGGCGATTTTCTCCAATGCTGCGCCGGACGTAGCGATGCTGATGGCATTCGATCGCTGTTTGAAATTCGCGGGCGAATGTTAATGCCTGAAGCGTTGCAAACCTTGGTCCAGCGACGATCGCAGGCCTATTGCGCCGCCCTATTACAACTGCCGCGATTGCCAATTTATCCCAGCGTGGAAGACTGGATTTATCGCTTGCGGGTGGCGAAAATCCCCATGGCGATCGCCACAGGCACTTCGCGAATGGGGGTTGAACTGGTGCTGCGCCAGGCAAAATGGCAGGATGTTTTTTCGGTGGTGGTAACCGGTGACGAGATTAATCGCGGAAAACCGGACCCGGACTGTTACCAGCAAGCGATCGCCCAGCTTCAGCAGGTAACGGGGGATTCCACCCTCGGTCCTGGAGATTGCCTAGCCATTGAAGATCGTTATACGGGCATTGCCGCAGCAAAGGCGGCCGGGCTATCAGTGGCGGGCGTCGCTAACAGTCACCCCTATCAAATGATGCAGCGCCATGCGAATTGGGCGGTGGATTATTTGAACCAGCTTAATTTGGACCGACTGTTACAATTTTTCGCTGGCACCGAAAAAGAATTTATTCGCCGCGAAGTAAGCTTAAATTCCCTGCCCAGCGGGTGATGAGTTTGGCGCTGAATCCGCTAAAATTTAAGTCCAGTTTTACAAGTCGGTTCCATAATCCATTTGTTTGAACTGCCCATTGGGGAATTAGCTCAGCTGGTAGAGTGCTGCGATCGCACCGCAGAGGTCAGGAGTTCGAATCTCCTATTCTCCATTTCCATTGCTGCAAACTACCCTTGTAGCCTATTTTTTGCGCCCAAAGTTGACCTGAGAATTGCCTTGAGATACTGTCAAAAGTTAAGAAAGTTACAAAGAGTTACATTGCGATGACCCTTGACCGCGCTGCCATTGACGACAAGCTATCTCAACGATCCCTAGATCTGGATCCAGGCGGCTACTTTATCATCTACGTTCTGCCCGACGCCGGCACCATTTGTGCCAAGCACTTCACCACAGTGATTGACGACCAGGGACTGGCACGAAATCCCGAAACCGGCGAGGTGCTTCCCGCCAAGGGCAAAGTAGAGCGCACCTGCGAAACCTTATACGAAGCGGTCACCGCTAAGGCTCTGTGCGTGAAAATTTTTGAGGAAACTGCACCGTGTCCTGTAACCCAAGCTAGCCATGCAGCCTATTTAGGACGAGAGTTTGTGCGCGCACAACAGTCATTGGAAGCGAACACTGAATATATTCAAGATTAACGCCTAATACCTAGCGGTGTGTTATCACGCGCCCTACCCTAGCGACATAATCTCAGCGTATCTACACTAGCCAGCCGGTTTCGTCGTCGTTGCTAGATCGGCGCTCGTCAATGGGTAAGTGATCAATGCGGCGGCGGGGAGGAATTTGATCCCGGTGAGGCATATTGGGACGAGAAAATGCCTTACGCAGCTGCCCTGATTCCGGTGGAGCTTTGGGCGATGAGCTGGGAGCTAAATCTAGCGATCGCCCCTTAGGCACCGGCGTAATCGCCCCCGTTTGGGAGCGTGGCTTTGCCAGCGGCGGATAATCCTGTGGAGACGGAATCACTGAAGGGCGACGGCGAGAGGGACGAATGAGCGGCGATCGCCCCACATTTTTCGGCATCGTGGTCGTCCCCTGAAAATTGTCCTGCAAGTTATTTTGCGAATGATCAGTCCCTTGCTGCCGAGCTAGCCACAGCCGCAACCCTTCTTCAACCGCATCTCCAGGGGTATCGGTATACTTCATCACCTCTTCAATTAGCTTGGGATCAAGTAAAACCGAAAACTGCTGTTTACTGTCGGACTTAGCGGAAAGGCTCATAGGACAGGCTAAAGATAGGCAAGACAATTGGCAAAAACTGAACGGAAAATCGCAGGAGCAGGACGCCACCGCCCCATTACTCCCGCTTTTCGATGGGAATATACGGCAGTTGATGGGCTCCGGTATACACCTGCGTAGGACGGAAAATGCGATTTTCTTCCAACTGCTCGCGCCAGTGAGCTAACCAACCCGCCACTCGAGCGATCGCAAATACGGGAGTAAACAAATCATCAGGGATCCCCAGGCGCTTGTATACAAGCCCAGAATAAAAATCTACATTCGGATAAATTCCCTTATGCCCCAGGCGATCTTCCACCACCCTCTCCACTTCCAAAGCAATATCGTAACGGCGATCGCGCCCTAACTTATCAAATAACTGTTCCGCCAGTTTTTGCAAAATGCAGGCGCGCGGGTCTTTTACTTTGTAAACCCGGTGTCCAAAGCCCATGATTTTTTGGCGACGACTGATGTGATCATCCACGTAAGCTGCCACATTAGCTACTGAGCCGATTTCATCCAACATGGCCACCACTTCCTCATTGGCACCCCCGTGGAGCGGCCCTGCCAAGGTGCCCACCGCCGACGCAATCACCGCATAGGGGTCAGTCATGGTAGACGCCGTTACCAATGCCGAAAACGTGGACGCATTAATGGTGTGCTCCGCGTGGAGAGTGAGGCACGCATCAAAAATCTTCGCCTCAATAGGATCCGGCTCTTGCTCGTTCAGCATGTAAAGAAAATTCGCCGCGTAATCCAAATCATCCCGAGGCTGAATAGGGTCATTCCCCATACGTATCATTTGAAATGCCGCCACCATCGTAGGGATTTTGGCAATAATACGAATCACCGCAGCGCGAATATACTCAGGATCCAGCAAAGCGCGACGGGAATAAAATAGCCCCAAGGCCGCTGCCGATGCCTGAAGAGCATCCATCGGGTGACCGCTTTCAGGGAAACACTTCATCATGTCCCGAATACGAAATTTCAGTCGCCGATGATATTGAATATCGCGACAAAACGCTTGCAGTTGTTCTGTGGTGGGCAGTTGTCCCCAGCTCAGTAAATAGGCCGTTTCTAGAAAAGTGCCGCGATGAGCCAGATCGTCAATGGGAATACCGCGATATTCCAAAATCCCTTGTTTGCCATCAACGTAGCTAATGGACGACTGCACCGCGGGGATTCCTTCCAGACCAGGGCGAAAGGCGCAGGTTCCATAAGCACTGTTGATTCTGTTATTGGCTTGACCATTGGCTTGACCGTTGGTTGCTGGGGCGTCTGCAATAGTTGTTGGGGTAATCATAAAACGCTAGCCGTAAACCTTTACTGGGAAGACATCGAAAACGGTGCTTAAGCTAGGCATTGTGCCCGCAGAAACACGGTTGAAATTCGTAAAAATGCGGTTCAAGTGGTGGGGAAAGAATAAACGCGCAATATAAATAATCAAGGGGATTATAGATATATTCGGGAAATATAAAAAAGGGGTGGGCGATCGCTTCAGTAGATTAGCCACCGTGCCGCTCTTTTTGTAGTTCTCAGCACGGAAAAAAACCTTAAAAGTCGTTCCCCGAAATTCCCCATCATTAATGGGATTCTAATACCAAATCCGCTTTAACTACCCCAAAATGATGGTTCTAGCTAAACCCGCACTT
>CALCTI010000006.1 GCA_937894105.1 uncultured cyanobacterium | reverse complement strand
GGGGGTCAGGCACTTCCCCTTCCGCTCCCGCGTGGTCGTGATCGTCGTGATCTTCCCCTTTCTCCTCGCTATTGGCTTCCCCTTGGTCATGATCGTCGTGATCTTCTCCTTTTTCCTCGCTATGGGCCTCCCCGTGATCGTGATCATCATGATCACCCTTTTCTTCACTGTGCCCATGCTCATCCTTCTCTCCGCCGTGTCCATGGTGGTCGTGGGCTTCACCAATCAGCGGCTCGGACACCGCCTCCTCATAAACGGCAACGGACTCTCCTCCACTGGCTTCCAGCGTCTTTATCAGACCTTCTTCCAGCATGTATCCGCCATAAACAATCAAATCTGCTTCTTCTAATTCCCGGCGATCGCTAGCCGTTAGCTGAAAAGCGTGGGGATCCTGTCCCGCCTCCATCAAACACGTGACCACCAAATCATCCGCCGCCACCTGCTTCGTCAAATCGCAGACGACCCCGCCCGAGACCACCACCGATTTTTTATCACCGGACTCCCCAGTCGTTGCTTCGCTAGCGGTTCCTGCCCCGCCCGCATCGGAGCCGTTGCCATTGCCACAGCCCACAGCACCCAATAGCACCAAACCCAACGCCAGCGTCTTCAGTTTCATAGGGTCATCCTCGAAAACTTTGTATGTCAAGAAAAACTTGCCTGCAAAATGTACCACAAAAAAATGAGAACGATTCTCATCCTTTCCTTTTCTTTCTATTCGCTTGTTTCCTATTCACTCTCTTCGTCCCTATCGTTTTAGAAGGGGACGAAATTAGTACACTGACAAAGCATGGGAGGGCTTAAATATGGCAGAGAAAAGGGCGACGGCAAAAAGAAGAAACGTGGGCTACTACTCAACCGGTGCTTATGGTGCGAATTCCTATAAGCCTAGGGTGATGGATCGGGCGTCATTAGACCGGGATGCGGACCAGGTTTTGGGACGGGCGTTGGATGGGGCGGACTTGACCCCGGAAGAGGGGTTAGTGTTGTTGAAGCAAAAAGCCCCGGCGGTGATCGCCCAAATTCGTGCTACGGCGGACGAGCTGCGACAGCGTCAGGCAGGCAATACGGTCACTTATGTAATCAACCGCAATATCAATTTCACCAATATTTGTGAGCAGCACTGTGGCTTTTGCGCATTCCGGCGAGATGAAGGGCAGGACGGAGCGTTTTGGCTTGATGGGGGGGCGATCGCGGAGAAGGCAGCCGGGGCGGTGACCCTGGGAGCAACGGAAATTTGTATGCAGGGGGGGTTAAATGTGGAGGCGAAGCGGAACGGACGATCGCTGGACTATTACACCCACCTGCTCAGCACCCTCAAAGGTCAATTTCCTGAGCTGCACCTGCACGCCTTTTCGCCCCAAGAAGTGGAATTTATTGCCCGTGAAGATGACCTGGATTTTGCCACGGTAATTCGCGAACTCAAGGCTGCGGGGGTGGGCTCCATGCCAGGGACAGCGGCGGAAGTGTTGGACGATTCGGTGCGGCGAATTTTGTGCCCTGAAAAAATCAACGCGGCTCTTTGGCTAGAGATTGCCGAAACCACCCACAGGTCAGGCATTCCCACCACCAGTACGATGATGTCGGGACATATTGAAACCCCAGCTCAGCAGGTGATACACCTGGATACTTTGCGGCGGTTGCAACAGGGGGCAAAACAGCGGGGCGATCGCGGCATCACGGAATTTATTCTGCTGCCCTTTGTAGGTCAAGATGCCCCCAAAGCCCTACGTCGCCGAGTCAGTCGCGACCAGCCCGACCCCAACGATGCGCTGTTGCTAATGGCCGTAGCGCGAATTTACCTGGGTAACTGGATTCCTAACCATCAGCCAAGCTGGGTAAAGCTAGGGCTGGATGTGGCGGTGGAATCATTAACATGGTGCTGCTACGAGAAAGGAGGCAACTTGAAGGAGGAGAATATAAATACCATGGCGGGGGCAACGGGTGGCACTGACAAAAACGTAA
>CALCTI010000005.1 GCA_937894105.1 uncultured cyanobacterium | reverse complement strand
TTATACCTGCACGAGAAAAAAGTGGCGCGGCTTTACGGTCCCTGGTTCCATTTAACAGGTGTGGAGCCGGGCGACCATACCTTGCGGGTCACTTTAAATACCAATGATCACCGGGATTTAAAAGCAGACGGCACCATTGTTGAGGCGATCGCCCAATTCACCGTCCCCGAATCTTAGCGTTTAGCTTAATCAGCCCAACACCCTTACTGTTCACCTGTTTCGGCGGCTGTTTTCAAGTCCATTGCAAACTGCTCGAAAGCTTGATCAAAAGGCGGGATGAAATTTCCATACAGAGGAAATAGGATTCCGCCTATTTTTTCCACCATTGAAAAAATAGTGAGCTTGCTATCTTTTGAATCGAGCGTATAAACACGGCTTCCTTGGCGATCGCCCCAAACCAACTTTTGATTAGGCTGAAATTCTTTAATTTTCAGATTAAATTCCCGTGAAGGATCAAGGGTAGAAACAAGAATTATGGTGTTCCCCAGCTCGATATTTCCTTTAATTGAAATAACCGTAGAATTCCACTCAGGATATTTTTCCGCTGTGGCTAATAAATTCCACACGGTTTCTGATGAAGCGTCAATGGAGACAAGCACAGATGTTTCACGACCAAATGTTGTTTTCACTGTGGTCGCTGTACAGTTTTGAGACATTGCTCCTCGTAGTAGGTTTCTGTTAGGGGCTGCGGCATCTCCAAATGTTCTATTTCCTGCGGTTGTTATATCAAGTCCAGATAATAAGTGGTGGTTTCCTAAAACCCTCTCCTCTGTAACTTGACGGTAGGGTGCATGCCAACGCACCGCAGGAGATTTGATTTCTGATTCGGTGCATTGCGCGCACCCTACCCAAAGATGGATTTCATCACCACACAAGCGAGTTTCATGTGATTTACGGTTGGCGATCGCCCCACCGCCAGCTTGTTTTTTCCCCTTTCCACCAACAAATTCCAACCAACACCGCCGTAGCAACAAAGACAGTCACCAAAAACGGCACCACATTGCCAGTCTTAGCCAGGGTTACCACGCTAGCAATAACGATGGAAAGGTGCAGAATTAACACCACCCATCCCTGCCAGACCCGGGGCACCCCCCAGCCAATGCCATATTTTTTCGCTGGAAACCAATAGTCTTTCTGAGTCATCGTTCTACACCGCCCCAGGGGGTCTGCACTCTGTGTTAAGTCAAAAAACGACTGAAGAGATTCGCGCCTTACTTTTTTGTTTTAACTCAACCGGAGGCTACCGGAGGGGATGGGCAAGATGTAACTTTACAGGCGCTTTTCCAAGGTTTGTCGGGATGTTTTGAGGATCACAGGCCGTTGGGAGGGTCGCCAAATCATCCACGACTCACAAGCTCAATGGAATAAAAGCAGCGATCAAAGGTGAGTCGCTAGGTCGTTCACGCTAACAGAGGTCTAAATCATAGTAACA
>CALCTI010000004.1 GCA_937894105.1 uncultured cyanobacterium | reverse complement strand
GGGCTGAAACCGTTACAGCGAGAGGCTTTGAGGTTTAAATGATGACAGCCCCTAGGGTTTTCGTACCCATGAAATTCCAGTGATTTACAGCAATTTGGACCGTTGAAATTAGAGGATTAGCCATGGCGACTCGGCAAACATCAACAACAACGCGGCGCAAAACTCCTAAGGGTAAGGTGACCAAAAAGACGGTTTCGTTTTCTTTGGAGGAGGATCAAGGGCTACTTAGCGCCATTGAAATCACCCTGGATGACGGGGAGTTCGACAGTTTTAATGCCCTGTGTCGGCATGCTCTCAGTGAGTTTCTATTTGAGGAGGACGAGTCGGACAGGGATCAAACGCAGGCAGTGGTTCCTTCGCCTGCGTTTGATCCCAGCGAAATGGGAGTGGCGATCGCCCAGGCGTTACAAACCAACCTGCAAGCGAACCTCCAGGCAACACTGGAGGCGAGCAAGTCCCAGCCCCGCGAAAATATTGATGCGGAAAATGATGCGGAGATCTTGGGCGGGGCGATCGCTCAGCAGTTAATGGAGCAGTTAAAAACCACGTTGCTGCCCCAAATTGAAGAGTCGCAGCCCACGATTAATATCGATATTGACTCCCAGGAAATTGGGATGGAGGTGGCCCAAAAGCTATTGCCCACTTTGCAAAATGCCCAGGAAAGAACCATTACGGAGGCGGTTCACGAGGCGATCGTGGAGGAGGGCATTGTGGGGGGCATTGGCAATAAGCTGGAGCTAACGCCCGCAGCGCCCACGGTGGCCACCAGCTGGGAAGAGGCGCGGGGTGAAATTATTGCGGGCGTGGCGACCCAGTTGGAAGCAAAGCTGCGGGAGAAGGATCGGGTGTTAGGGACGCTGTTGGAGGAGGTGCGATCGCTCCCTCGGTTGATGCAGGAGCTGAAAAATGAGGTAAAAAGCGAGGTGCGGGCCACGGTGCCAGCCGTTGCGCCGAAACCGGAGGAGAATGGGGCGATCGCCAGTGAGCTGGTAGCTGACCGGGTGGTGGGCGAACTGGATGCCAAGCTGGATGCAAAGTTGGACGCCATTGAAGCGGCGATCTCTCAGAAAATTCCCGTTATTCCCCCGGAGCCTGAAACGCCAGCGAAGGACATCCCCGAAGCAAACGACCAAAATATTGATCGCTTGGCTGCCTTTTTGGAACAGTTTTAATGCTGATTTAGAACAGTTTTAATGCTAGGGCGTGTTATCAATTAATCTCCAGAAGCCTTACGCAGTGGGGAGTACGCGCCCTTTAAAAACAAACAAGGCTAGGGGCTAAAACCCTTACGGCTCTTGACTTAGGGATTCAATTGATGACAGCCCCTAGGCCCTAAACGGTTGACCCTAAGCGGAAAGGGCAAGCTGTTTTAGCCATGTTTCAGAAGTGCATCGGAGAATGTCGGTGAAAGTGGGCGATCGCCCCAAGGCATTTTGCAATGTGCTGAGGGTATGAATCGCTTGCTGCGCCTCCTGACCAATGCCCGCCGCGCCAATAATTTTGGATTGCGATCGCCAGTTTTGTAGCCACATCACCCATAAACTACCACCGTCATTGCAGTGAATTTTGGCCACCTGGTGATTGGCGTTGTTGTAATTGGCGTTGTTGTAATTGGCGTTGTAATTGGCGTTGTAATTGATTTCGCCAATGTGTCCCCATTGGGTAACGGATGGATTGGTGGGTAGGGTCCAGGGAATGGTGCTGTAGTCGATGGGAGGAAAAGCGTTGCCGCGCCATTGTTTTCTGAGACCGTGGGCGATCGCGGTGAGGGCTTCCACTTCGGCGATCGCGGGTAGGGTGTGCCCCCCCAACGCTGAACCGCACAGGTACAGGTAAGGCAAGGTGGTTTGCAGATGGCGATTCGCGATCGCCCGACCATTTTGAATGGCGAAACTAGGACCAGCGCTGGAAGCGAGGGGGACGGGCGGGATACCTAGTAAGATGTGGTCCGTTTGGGGTGGGAGTTGCTGAGCAGTCAAGGTAGACGGGGAAACATTCCAAACCATATCGATGCCGTCAATTTCCAATAGATTTTGCAAATGACGATCAATCGGTTCGTATAGCCCATCCACCAAACAGCGCTCAGGTAGCAGCAGCGTAACGGCATTGCCCCTCTGCGCCAGTTGCTGACATTGGGCGATCGCCATTCCATCGCCGCCCACCACCGCCCAATTTATTTGCCCCCCTTTTGAGCAGCCCAGG
>CALCTI010000003.1 GCA_937894105.1 uncultured cyanobacterium | reverse complement strand
CAGAGCGACCATAAAAGCTTTTCCAGGCGTCCTATTAGAGTTTAGAAGGACTATAAAGAGCGCGTACTCCCCACTGCATAAGGCTTCTGGAGATTAATGGATAACACGCCCTAATTTAAAGCTGCCACTAAGACTTTTGGAGTAACTGGAGTTGCCCCGTGGGTAGCAGCCTTTCAATTTGATGGGAGGGCAGTGGCTTAGAAAATAGATATCCTTGGGCAAAGTCACACTGTAGGTCCCGCAGCCAACCCCATTGTTCTGATGTTTCGACGCCTTCCGCCACCACTTCTAGTCCCAGTCCTTTGGCCAACATTAAGATCGTTTCCGCAATGCGCCCTCCGTCACCTTCATAGGTGCTGATAAAAGAGCGATCAATTTTTAAAGTGTCAATGGGCAGCCGGTGTAGATAGCTGAGGGAAGAGTACCCAGTGCCAAAATCATCGAGGCTAAGCTTCACACCCAGGGCGTGGATTGCCCTTAGAATCTGCTGGACGGAGCCGCCCGTTTGCATTAAAGCCGTTTCTGTAATCTCCAGCCGAAGGTTTTGGGCACTGAGGCGGTGAGTCTTTAATGCTCGGGCGAGGCAATCCACAAAATCAGCTTGCAAGAATTGGCAGGCGGCAACGTTAATGCTCATAAATAGGTCGTCCTGGTAGGGGACTCGCTGCTGCCACTCTCGCAGTTGACCGCAGGCCTGGTTCAGCACCCAGCTGCCGATGTGGGTGATCGCACTGGTTTCTTCGGCGACCGGGATAAATTCGTCGGGGGGAATGGCGCCGCGCTCCGGGTGGAACCACCGAAGCAGCGCTTCAACCCCTCCGAGCCGCCCTGTTTTAAGGTTCATAATGGGCTGGTAATACACCTGCATTTGGCACATGTCCCACTGCTCCAAACTGGTTGTTGCCCGATACAGATCCATTTCAAGCTGGAGCCGTGCCCGTGCTTTTAGGTGCATGGCTTCGTCAAAGATGGCATAGGGCGTCCGAGGGTTTAGCTTGTGGTGGTACATGGCAGTGTCCGCGTGGCGCAGCAGATCCTCAGGGCGCTGGCAGTCTTCGGTGAAGGCTGCGATGCCGATGCTCATGGAGGCAAACACTTCCCTGGCTCCCACTTTGAGCGGCGCCGTTAGGGATTGTTGAATGCAGGTGGCGATCGCGATCGCCTCATCTTTCCACCGGGTGCTGCGAATAATAATCGCAAACTCATCGCCGCTAAGCCTAGCCAGTAGATGCTTTGAATCCAGACAATGGATCAAACGCTTGGCGATCGCCTGAAGATACAAATCCCCCACGTGGTGCCCAAAGCTATCGTTGATCAACTTAAAGCGATCCACATCGAAAAATAAAACCGCCAGCCCCGGCACCTCAACGTCAGGCTTAGTGTCCGCTTCCCCGTAGGACATAATCGCCTGGCGTAACGCCTTAACCTGATCAAACTCGTAGCCCAGGGTTTGCAGGAAGAAATTGCGATTGGGTAGCTCCGTTAAGGTGTCATAGAGGGCCTGGCGCTGGAGCCGCACCGCCGCTTGATGTCCTTCTGTGGCAATGCTGGCCAAATGGGCCGCTGTTTTTAAAATCTGCAAATGGTGCTGGCTTGGCTCGCAGGGCAAATGGAGGGAAATGGCAAACGTTCCCAGAGTCTCTCCCTGCTGAGAGCTAAACGGCATTGACCAACAGGCACGAATATTAAACTGTTTCGCCACTGGACGACAGGGTTCCCACTCCGCCGCCGTCATGGCGTCCGTAATAAATACAGGCTTTCCTCGAAAAGCAGCGGTACCACAGGAAGCGGCGGTCTGTCCCGGCTCCAGCCCATCCACAATCTCCACAAACGCATCGGGAATATTGGGCGATCGCCCGATCATATGTAAGCGATGGGTGTCCCGATTCAGCACCATAATCGAACACATTGCCCCTGGAGTTTCCTCCGCCAATAGTCGGCAAAGGGTGTCATAAACCTCAGTGACATTCGTTCCCCCAGCCACCAGCTCTAACACCTGAGTTTGGGCCTGCAATAGGGACTCGGATCGTTTCCTTTCGATCGCCGCCGCCACAATATTGGCCACCGCCCGCAAGAACTGCTCCTCATCATGGCGAAGGGAGGGGCGATCGTTAATATAAATCTCCAGTGCCCCCAGCAAATTTTCCTGTCCTGGGATAGCAACAATCGCCCCTCCCAGGGATCCCAGCGGCGCTTTTAAAGGATCCTTCAAAGGGACTTCCGGTGCATTAAAACCGCTTCCCGCCCCGTTCTTCTCTCCGCCCAACAGCGGAGCCATCCACGCATCACACAATAATTCCTGAAATGCGGCCCCGATTTCCTCAGGACTGCCCTCCACAGCAAATCCATGATTTCCTCGATCTGGAGAGGTAGATTCCGCCCCATCTTCCCTAACTAATAATGGCGAGCCGCCCTGCTCGAGCTTTATTTTCGCTTTCACAGACAAATTATCCGCAGCTGTCGGTTGCTCCCATCCAAAGGCGGCCACCACCTACATCGCATTGCCATTGAACAAAACTCGCCATATACGGCAGTGGGACGCTCGTAGGGTAATTCCGACGACTTGGGCTAGACAGCGAAACAAAGCTGGTAACTGCTTTTCTGATAAAGCACTTTGCCCAAGATACGCCAGGGCTGTTTGATACCGATCGCGGCTTGGAAGGCTGTCATCTTCGGAAAGCTGTGAAGCAAAGCTAATATAGTCTTCATCTATTTCCTTTGGCACCGGCGATCGCCCGAGGGGATTACCGTTGTCAGAGTTAAGGGGCTGAGGCGCATTGATCCGACGAGAGTTGGCAGTGTGAGTCATGGGTAGAGTGGGTGCCTTATCAACAACACTATTCGTTACAGCAATGGGTAAACATAAATATGCCTTTAGGACGATGCCCTTAAGACAACGCCCTGAAAATTCTGTATAAATCTTACCTATCCCCAAGTCTACTTCAGCGCAAAATTAAGACTGGATCTGGCAGCGGAAAATCCTAGTGCAGCGTCAAGGACAAGAACTAGAGCTTCTCTTTTGTGAGGCGAATAGCCTATCGTATTTTCAGCAATCGTCAACCCTAAAATTTAAAGCTGACTCAGCATTAGTGGGTTTGGCTCAACTCTGGTAACTCAGCTTGCCATCCTGGAAAGATTGAAAGACCGTCGGAAAGCTTCAGATCAAAATAATCGTCCAACTCATTCCGCACAACCGTTTTTACAGATTGGGTTGGCATGGCAGGAAATCAGCGTGGTTGGATTATTAAGTGGCGATCGCAGCCCTTAGGTCTCTCCGAATCTGGCGGCGGCGGGTAGTAAACAGCATTCACTGCTTCGCTTCAACGATTATTGGGATCCAGGGTCTCGATTAAGGGACAAATCCCTCCCGGCTTGGGCTGAAGTGTTGTCGTTGCCCAGCGATCGCGATAGTTTTCCAGCTTGGCTTTAAAGCTCGCCATCTCGCGGATCTGCGTCTCAAGCTGCTGAATTTTCTCCTGCAATAATTCCTGCACAAACCCACAGGGCACATCTCACAGATCATAGACGGTCAAGATATCGCCAATGTCTTCCAGGGAAAATCCCAGGGTTTGGGCCTGTTTAATAAACTGCACTTGATGAACCATGGCTGGGGTGTAGTATCGATAGCCGTTGTCGCCACGCTCCGAATGAATCAACCCCAGGGTTTCGTAATAGCGCAGGGCTGACCCCCCCACCCCCCAAAACAAGAACACAGAGCCCAAATTTAAAAAAATAAACAAAACCACCCCCCCAGAAAAAAACACCCCCCAAACACAAAAAA
>CALCTI010000002.1 GCA_937894105.1 uncultured cyanobacterium | reverse complement strand
TCAGGTGTCGGCGCTGTAAGAGGCGGGGATACCGGAGGGGGGCGATCGCCTATGGCGGCGATTACAGTTCCAAGCTAGCGAGTTGCTGAGCCAGTGGAAGCGGTGGTGCCTGGAGCGAGGATTTTTAAGCTACGGGATTATGACGGAGCTGTTTGGGCAGGTGCTGTTAAATCATCCCCAATATCGGGAGCATTTGGCACGGCGGTTTCATTGTGTTATTGCGGACGATACGGATGATTTTCCGGCGGTGATGGCAGATATATTGGCGGCTTTGCACGGTGATCCCGAAGAGGGTCAGGGTGATCGCCCTTTCGGTGCAGTAACCCACAATCGGAAAAGTGGATGTGCTCGATTGGGCTTGGGAGCGGACCCAGGGGCAATGGACGACATTGCTCAGAACTGCCAGCCAATCCAGCTTTCAACGGACAATTTGCCTGGCGATCGCCAAACGCCCCTAGGACCGGTAATTGATCCCATTTTGGCGGCGGTTAACGAGCCAGCCCTGTGGTTTAACGCCCCTGCCGAGGGTCCTTTTCTTTATGGCGACTACGGGGAAACGCCCCATGTGGACACCATTGAGACCATTTCCCGGGGGCAGCTATTGCGGGAAACGGCGGAGGGCATCGCCCAAATTATCGACGACGGCAAGGCAAAACCAGAAGATATCGCGGTGATTGGTCCCGGACTCGACGGCACAGCTCGCTATGCCCTGACCCGAATTTTGAACGAGCGTGCTATTGAAGTGCATTGCCTCAACGATCAACGCCCGCTGATTGAACAGCCCCAGGTGCGATCGCTGTTAACGCTGCTGGGATTGGTGTACGACGGGCTATCGGGGCTGATTGACCGAGATGGAGTCGCCGAAATGTTGGTGGTGCTGACCCAATTTTCCCCGGCGGAACAATTAGAGCTCCTGGCAAACACGTTGCCAGATTCGTCAGCGGAGTCTGAGGAAGTCGAGCGATCGCCCAATTTAAAATCCCTATCGGCGATCGACCCGGTGCGGGCGGGGCTGCTAGCGGACTATTGTTTTGACCCGGATCCTCCCACCTTAGAACCCGTTGAACGCTACTCTCGCTGGGATCGGCTGGGCTACCAAGCCACCCAAGCCTACGACAAAGTTCGCCAGTGGATCACCGCGCGACGGCAACAGCAACAGCGTCTAGGGGTGGTACCGCCCTTGGTGATTCTCGACCAAGCCATCCAAGACTTTTTGTGGCACGGGGGAGAGTTATCGAGCGATGCCATTGGTGATTTACGGGAGCTGCTGGAAGCGGTGCAGCGCTACTGGGATATTGCCGTGCGCCTAGCCGGTCCCAGCCAACGCCCTCACCCGCCCCAGGTGACCGCCGAACTGATTCAGCTCCTGCGAACCGGGGCGATCGCCGCTAATCCAATGCCCCTAACTCCTCTGCAACCGAAACCCGCCGCCGTTACCCTTGCCACCATTTTCCAGTACCGCACCACCCACCAAACCCATCCCTGGCACTTTTGGTTAGACGCAGGCTCGAACCTGTGGCCTAAAGGCGGCGCGGCGCAGTTATTTGGCGCATCCCTATTTTTGCGGCAGTGGGATGGACAACCAGAGGCGATGGAACAACAGATTGAAGCAGATCGACAACGCATGGAACGACTGCTGCGGGATTTACTGGCTCGGGCGGGCGATCGCCTCACCTTATGTCACAGCGATCTCAACACAGCGGGGCAGGACCACGACGGTCCCCTTGCCCCGTGGCGACATCAGTCCATTTAAAAAATATCTACTATCAAAAAACGTCCACGGGGCGCGTTAGGGTCAGTTCCATAAAAGTCCCTTCAACGGGAACGACTGTCTCCTCAAGGAAACCACTGACCGTAAACACATTGGTTACGACGTCCTAATCTTTGTCGGTGCGTTGGCAAACACCCTACTAGGGGCTGTCATCAATTGAATCCCTAAGTCAAGAGCCGTGAGGGTTTCAGCCCCTAGTAGGGTGTTTGTTTTTAAAGGGCGTATACTCCCCACTGCATAAGGCTTCTGGAGATTAATGGATGACACGCCCTAGCGATCGACAAAAGTAGCGAGGTGGTCCAAGAAATTTGACCCTAAACATTAGGAACGGGCATCCAGGTGAAAGACCGTTGCCATTGGCTTAAAGCCCAGCCCCTCAAAGAAATTGTGGGACTTTTTATTGCTAAATCCTGACTCCAATAGAAAATATTTGACCTTATTGCGCTTGCCCCAATCCACGATCGCCTCAACCAGTTGCTTCCCTAAACTTTGCCCCTGATAACTGGGGGAAACGCCCATGTCATTAATCCAGCATTCCATATGCCCAGCGGGGGCTTCCTCGAGGCTAGCCATAACAAAACCAACAATTTCACCCTTACTTAAAGCCACAAAATTGCCGGCGGGCGACTCCGTTAAAATCTCAATTAAATCATCTTGAAAAATATCCATGGCTTCTGCTGAAATCGCTCCTGGCGCGTCGGCCAAACCGGCGGCAAGTTCGCTGAAGCTAATATAGTCAGCGCTATAAACCTGGGCATAAAGTTCAACAACTTGGTCCACATCGCCCAAACTCATTGCTCGCAAGCTAAGACTTTTTCCCATTTTTAAAACCTCTCTAGACCTCTCTAAATGTTTCTCTGGTTGAGATTATTTAGCCGTGGTGACGCGACCGGTGCGATCGGGATAATACGCTAGAAAGAGACCTTAGGGAACATCTGATCGGGAAGTGTCGCCAGGAAGGGCATTGGAAGAGGGTGCTGAACGCGGCGATTCAGAGGGATTTCCGGGCCCACTATCCGAAGCATTTTCATCGGCGTCTATGTGGGGCACATTAAAATTCCCCTCGCGGTTGTCCCTGTAATCGTTGTCGTATTGCTCGTCGTAGGATTCGTTGTACTCTGCACCGTAATCCCCGCTGTACTGCTCGTCATAATCCCCACCGTCATAGGATCTGGGGTCGTAATCATAAGATTGGTCGTAGTCTTGGGTGCTATTTTGGGCGCTAGTTTGGGCGTTTCGCGGCGTATCTAAATATCGACTGTCCCCATGGCGACTTTCATCGTAGTGATCGCCCTTTGCCGGTAATCGTTCCGGCGATCGCCGTTTTTTGCTCCGGGTCAGGGATCGCCACGCCGCCCGCATTCCCGCCGCCGTCCGTCGGGATAATAGCCCCGCCCGCCGCACCTGCTGTCGCGCCCCATCGAAGCTACGATCCACCTTTTGCACCACCTGCCCAGCCTGCTGAACGCCGCTGGTCATATCGTCCGTCAAGTCGCTAATTTCTAAGCCAGTCAGACGAATTGCCTCTAGGGTTGGCGGTAGCTCTCGCGTTAGGGTGTCAAATAATTTTTCTGCACTGCGTGCTGCTCGGCTCAGTTCTTGCAACGCCGGAATTGCAATGGCGATCGCCACAGCCAGGCTGACACATACCAGCAACAGAGATATTGAAAGCCAAAAAACCGGGTCGCCCATTCTCGTTACTTGCGCGTCCTCACGCCCTAAAATTTGCGCCTGCTAAATCCATGGTCTCAGATTTCCCAGGATTCGCCCTAATTAGTCTTTCTACCGTCTTTCCTGTCGTTTTTTTGTCAATAGTTTTTACGCTGGAATCTTTATGCAGGCTAAGTGGTCCCCAACGGATCCCCAACAGACCGTAAATTCTACCCCTGTGAGAGCTGTCTAACGCTGTTTCAGCTTGGGAGAAACGGACGGCATATCTTGGGTTTCGCCATCCCATGCCCCATTGGAAGCGGCAATCGGAGAATAGCGAATATTAGCCCTTTTTTGTTTTCGCTCCCGATTGCTCCACTTTTCCCCGTTCCATCGGGGCTCGTCTGACGCCGCCGGATCGTCTGACGAATCTTCAGATACTTTAGCGATCACCTGACTGGCAGCAATCCCCGCCGCAGCTGCTACCCGTAGCCGCTCCAACGTTTCCGTCAGCCGTTCCGCCGCCGCCGCTGACATTTTCCCCGCCTGCACCTGGGCCGTACTCGCCGCCCCCTCCGCTAGCTCCGGCAACGCGCCGACCGACTTTTTCACCGACTGTTTATTCACCCGCCGAGTGTCCCGCCCTCGCCGTGGCGCATACAGCAACCCCGCCGCCGCGCCAAAAGCAGCCCCCGCCAGCAAC
>CALCTI010000001.1 GCA_937894105.1 uncultured cyanobacterium | reverse complement strand
CCCTCGGCAATTTTGACGGGGTTCATCGGGGTCACGCCCAAGTAATTCGCCCAATCTTGGAGGCCGCATCTCGGTCTAAAGCCTCTTCAACAGCCTTTTTAAAGCGTGATTGCGGCCCACCGGTAAATTTACCGGTGAATCCAGTTGCCGCTGAGATCCTTCGACCAACCGTTGTGTCGTTTTATCCCCATCCCCAGGTGGTTCTACGGGGAGCATCGCGGTCGGCGTTGACCCCTACTGATGAGAAAGCTCAGTGTTTAAAGCGGTTGGGGGTAGATCAGTTGGTGTTGCTGCCCTTTAATCGATCGCTACAGCAGTTAACACCGGAAGAGTTTTTAAGGAAAATTTTGCTGGATCAGCTCCAGGCGAAAATGGTTGCGGTGGGGGAGGATTTTCGCTTTGGGCGCGGGCGGGCGGGGTCTGCGATCGCCCTTCAGGAGCTGGCGGCGAAGTTTGGCGTGCCGGTGACCATTGTGCCGATGGCGACGGCGGTAGGCGATCGCATCAGCAGTTCGCGCATTCGAGACTGTTTGGCTTTAGGGGAGGTAGACACGGTGCATCAGCTTTTGGATCGTCCTTATGCGTTAACGGGGCGAGTGGTGAAGGGGCAGCAACTGGGGCGCACCATTGGCTTCCCGACGGCGAATATCCAGGTGGAGGCGGAAAAGCTACTGCCGCGATTTGGGGTATATAGCATTTGTGCCCACTTAGAGTCAGGGGAAAAGCTAAGGGGCGTGGTGAATATTGGCTGTCGACCGACGGTGGCGGGGGAAGCTCCAACGGTGGAAGCCCATTTATTTGATTGGTCAGGGGATTTGTACGGGCAAACGCTGACCATTAAACTTCAGGGCTTTATTCGACCGGAGCAGTCTTTTGAGTCCCTGGAGGCCCTGAAGGCGCAAATCGCGAAGGATTGTGAGGTGGCGCGGGACCAGGCGGCGATCGCCCACTGCTAAAGGGCTCCCAGTGATGGTTATCCTGAGACAGTGGGCATTCTAAGGCTGGGAATCGGAAATTTCGTGGCTCGTGACGACTACCGTGACGTTGATACCGTAATCTTGATGCCGTAATTTTTGAGGTGCTGTTTTGCGCGATCGCCTGCAAGCCCTACAGGGCAATCTCAACCAAGCGCTAGTGGGTAAGCCCGACAAAGTAGACCTAATTTTGGTGGCGCTACTGGGCGGCGGTCATGCCCTGCTGGAGGACGTACCCGGCGTGGGAAAAACCCTGTTAGCCAAATCCCTAGCCCGATCCATCGACGGCAAATTCCAGCGAGTGCAGTGCACGCCGGACCTGTTGCCAGCGGATATTACCGGCAGCAGCATTTGGAACCCCCAGGGGGGACAGTTTGAGTTTATCCCCGGTCCTGCCTTTGCCAATGTGTTTCTGGCAGATGAGATCAACCGCGCCACACCGCGCACCCAATCGGCAATGCTAGAGGTAATGGAAGAACACCAAGTCACCACCGATGGGGTATCGCGGGCGGTGCCGGAGCCATTTTTTGTCATTGCCACCCAAAACCCCATTGAATACCAGGGCACCTTTCCCCTGCCAGAAGCCCAAATGGATCGGTTTATGGTGTCCTTTTCCCTGGGCTACCCTGGCGAAAGTGAAGAGCTACAAATGCTGAAACAGAATCAGGGAGGGAAACCAGGGGCAACGTTAGAAGCCTGCATCACGCCAGAGGAGGTGCGCCAGCTTCAAAAGGACTGCAGCGCGGTGCGGGTGGATGAAACATTACAAAGTTACTTGTTGCGGTTGGTGCGGTCTACCCGTAGCGACGAGGAGGTGACCCTGGGGGTGAGTCCACGGGGAGCGGTGGCATTACAGCGGGCATCCCAAGCTCAGGCGTTTCTCCAGGGGCGGGATTTTGTTTCCCCCGATGATGTGAAGGCGCTAGCAGGGTCGGTGCTGTCCCACCGGTTAATTCCGGCAGGGGGCAAGCGGGCGGAAACTATCATTCAAAGACTTTTACAATCGGTTCCTGTGGAAAGCTAGGGGCTGTCATCAATAGAATCCCTAAGTCAAGAGCCGTAAGGGTTTCAGTCCCTAGCCTTGTTTGTTTTTAAAGGGCGCGTACTCCCCGCTGCATAAGGCTTCTGGAGATTAATTGATGACACGCCCTAGGACGCGTCGCCAATTAAATCCGACAATCTTACATAGACAGTAGTAGGCGAAAGGGTGCGTGCCAACGCACCGAATCAGAGGCTGAATACCCTGCGGTGCGTTGGCATGCACCCTACGCGAAGGATAGGCAGACTGGGGTCAAACCCGCTCTATACTTGGATTTTCTCCACTGATGCGTAACGGGTAGCGTTAGGGGAGCCAGAGTCAGGGCGCGATCGCGCCGCTAATCTCAGGTCCTTGGATGGAGCCCCTTTGATTTGGGGACGCATCATCTTTTGTTGTTTCTGGAGCAGCGCTAGCGGTGAGCTTTGTATCAGTTCAGATAGCGCTCCACATCGCACAGTTATCTCGGCTTTTCCGTTTACCATGGTTGGTGTTTACAGGAGAGGGAACCATGGAAAAACTAAGACGAAGGCGCTCTAGGTGGCGCTCGCGCCGATCATCCCTGCTGTTTGTCTTAGCTGCTGTGGTGATTTTTGCTGGGGCGATCGGCGCGGGATTTGCCCAGGCACTGCACCCTCCTGTTTCCCTCGAGCCTGTACTGTCCCCGGAGTTTTTGGCCGCTGAGGCGATCGGTGATGAATTTGTCGGTCGCCAGGCACTGGAAAAAGAATTGCTTGGCGCGAGTAACTCCCATTCTCCCACGTCGAAATCCGATCCAGCCCTCGCTCCCGACCTACCACCAGCGGATCCCAACGGTACCGTCGATGCTGTGCCCGCTTCCTACTGGCTTGCTCGAGATTTATACCGAGAAAACTGCGGCACCTGCCATATTGCCCTGCCCCCCGCCACCCTGCCCATGCAAACCTGGCGTGATCTGCTGACCTCGGAGCAACATTACGGAAAAGTAATTGAACCGCCCCCTCGGGCCACCGCCGGCATTATTTGGAGCTATATTCGCGACTATTCACGTCCTTTGCGCGAGGGAGAACCCATTCCTTTCCGGTTGGATAAATCCCGATTTTTTCGATCGCTCCACCCAGACGTTCCCTTTCCAGAACCAGTGCGGGTCAATCAATGTGCAACCTGCCATACTCGGGCAGAATTTTTCAACTTTCGTCTGTTTAATAATGCCTCCCAAAGTTGATAGAAATACTGCTATTGAAATCTCTATGATCGCCATGATCACCGTATTTCTAAACGCTGCAATCCTAGACCAAAGGCGACTCGTATAGGCGCACTGGAAGCTCAATAATAAAGCTGCTCCCTTGATTTAATGCGGATAAACAATGGAGATGCCCCCTATGGTTTATCGTCACAATTTGATAGCACGTAGATAGCCCCAGCCCTGTACCTTGTCCCACCGGTTTAGTGGTAAAAAAGGGGTCAAATATCTTAGAGCGCACATCTTCTTCAATGCCCATTCCGTTGTCGGTAATTCTAATAGCAATCTGATTATTTTCTAGGCATTCAGTGGTAATGTTTAGCCGCAGTTTATAGAGG